>CAZNBU010000234.1:0-5856 GCA_964571035.1 uncultured Planctomycetaceae bacterium
CGTCCAGGAAGGCGTTGCGTGCGGGGAAGAACTCGATGCTTCCCTCTTCGTCCATCCGGGCGGCTACAAGGTTTGCCGTACCCACGTCCAAACCGCGCCCCATCGGCGCCCCTGCATCATCTCCCACGGTCCATACCTCCGGCTGAGATCTAGGTTCTGTCGCGGAACTTGCAGCCTGCGCGCCTTGGGACCATCCCTTGAGCGAGCATACCCGCGTTTCTTGTCACTTCTCCGCGCACCGGCAGCCTGACCGGGCTCGGTAATCTGGCTGATTTGCGGGCGCTATGAGCATCGCCCATGATCGCCGCGCGTCAATCGCTTCTTTTAGCTTTCACGCGTCGCGCCGCTACACATGCCTGTAAAGTCTTTTCTTTCAATAGGTTACGCGAGGAAAGCGGTCCTGCCCGGTTGTGTTTGTGTTGTGGGTGGCGGCGCCAGCCCGTGCTCTCCAGCGGTTATCCGCGCAGAGTATGTATCAGGTGAAATGCCCTTGCGCCAGTAACATTTGCACATTGGGCAGTTCTTTATCCCTTAGCCGGTAAACGGGTTGCGCTGGCATGGGCAAACGCAACGGGCTACCATCCAGCACAAGGAGGTTGCGATGTTTCGATGGTCCGCGATGCTGATCCTGGTCACACTGGTGGGTTGTGGAGGTGGCGAGAACAAGGGCTCTGAGCCCGCACCCCAACCCGCACCGCAAGCCAACAATAGCCCCGCACCCAACGAGGAGCCGACCGATCCCGAGCCGGAAACACCCAGGCCGGACCCGGACAAGTGGCGCAAGGTAAAGACGCCCGCGCCCGACGGGTGGCACAAGATGGGCAAAGAAGGGCGCGCCGAGCTGAACAAGCCCGACTACGGGCTGCTCAAGGCGCCGCCCGCCGAGTTTCAGTACATCGCAGCCTACGCCGATGCCGAGCCGCCGCACGCCAGCAGCGGCACGGATGAAGAGTGGACCCAATGGCGCGACAACGCCTCGGTCGTGATTGTCTATGCCGCGTCCAAGGAACAGAAAGACCCGCTGGCTGTGCTGAAGGAAAACGGTGGTAAGTTCATCGACGGGTTCGTGCCCGCCGATGCCCACGACAACCCGGGGTTTGCGGCGTACACGCACCAGGCAAGTCCCGAGAAGATGCTGGCTGCCGTAAGCAACGAGCGCGGCACGTACATCCTGGTGGCGCTTGCCCGCAGCAGCGAAGCAGGAAACAAACTGAAGCAGTGGCCGAACGAAATTCAGCCGGAGTAAGGAAACCGAACATGGGCTACAACAGCAGCAAGAAGAACCACCTCAAGAACAAGCGCCGCAAGCTCGCCACCGCCAAGCGCAAGAAGCGCAAGGAAAGCCTCGAGAAGAAGAAGAGCTAGGAAAGTGGCTGCTCGGCAGTGGTCGAACGTCAGGAACGGCCGATAGACAGGACGTTGCCTGATCCCACTGGCCATTGCTGAGAATCACTCATCCATGCACCGCGTCTGGGCTGAAATCGACACAACCGCCGTGCGCCACAACCTGCGCGCCGTGCGCCAACGCGCCGGCGGCGCTCGTGTCATGGCTGTGCTGAAAGCCAACGCCTACGGCCACGGCGCCGTCGAGATGGCAAAGCTGCTGGCGGGCGAGGGCGTGGATTCCGTCGGCGTCGGCGACAGCGGCGAGGCGCTAGAGCTGCGAGATGCCGGCATCGATACGCCCATCCTGATTGTCGGCGGCATCATCCCCGGCGAGATGCAGCGCGTCGTCGAAAACGACATTGAGGTCAACCTGCACACCGTGCAGATGGCGGAAGAACTCAACACCGAAGCCGAGAAGCAGGGTCGCCGCGTGCGAGTCCACCTGAAAGTAGACACCGGCATGGGGCGGCTTGGCATGCAGCCGTTTGAAGCGGTGCCATTCCTGCACAACATGCGCCGCCTGAACGGCCTTGAGTTGGTCGGGTTGTGCACGCACTTCAGCACGCCGTATGAGGACAACCCGGCGTTCACCACGCGGCAAGTCGAGTACTTCAACCTGGCGGTCGAGCTGGCCGAGCGGCTGGGGTATGAGGGTCTGACGCTGCATTGCAGCTCAAGCCTGGCGGTGTGGAGCCGCGACGACGCGCGCTTCAACCTGGTGCGCACCGGCATCGCGCTGTGGGGGCTGCTGCCCGGCGGCGAGACGGAATGGGAAGCGGGGTTGAAGCCGGCGCTTCAACTCAAGAGCCGCATCCTGTTTTTGAAAGACGTCTCAGAGGGCACGCCCGTCGGATACAACCGCCTCTATTACACGCCCGCGCCGACGCGCATCGCGACGCTGCCTGTGGGCTACAACGACGGGTACCGCACCAGCCTGACCAACCGCGCCTACGCACTGGTGCGCGGAGTGCGCTGTCCGGTGGTGGGCCGCATCAGCATGGACTACACCACCATCGACGTCGGCCACGTGCCCGACGTCGGGGTGGGCGATGAAGTAGTGTTGATCGGCACGCAGGGTGACGAGGCCGTGTCGCTGTACGATCTCGCTCGCTGGGCAGAAGCCATCCCGTACGAAATCCTGTGCGGCCTCGGCCGCCGCGTGGCGCGGGTGCATGTGTGAAGCGGCCACGAAGAAACAACGGTAGAAGGAAGCCCTGTCGTTGACCGGTTCAGAGTTTGATTTGGGGGTAACCAGTCTTGTTTGAGCGGCGACACCTGATTGCCTTTGACAATAGTGCGATCCAGCGTTTGTGGGATTTCCCGCCAACTCCGAGGGTGCTTGCGCAGGCGGCTGGCGTGAGGGAGGTGCTGCGGCGAATCGAGAGTGGAGAGCACCGGTTGTTGATGACATGGCCGCTTTGGCATGAAATCGAACAGACGAGAGCAGAGGATCGTCGAGTAGCTGCCAAGTCCGCGCTACCGGACGCGGCGGTGTTTGCTGGAATAGATGGGTCTGTTCGGAAGATGGCGCGAGATTTGACGAATCAGGGACTCAGCGGCCTCGATGCGCTTCATGTGGCAACAGCATGGATTGGCGGCGCTACGCTGATGTTTACGACAGACCATGGTATGCTGGCGTTCGCGACCAATCATGCTGGGTCAATTACGGGCATGCTGATTGTCGACCCGGCGCATTGGCATGAGGTACTGTGATGGCAAAGGGCACCAGGAAATCGAAACCGCCGAACCTCAGAGTTGGCGAAGGGGACTACACGGAAGCCCGAAAGGCTTGGAAGACTTCCGTAACACTTGAGGAGCTTCTCGAAGAGTATGAGAAGCATGGTATGTCCGAGATGATTGCCAGTGTCGAACGCGCCCAACGGGCGAAACGCCGCGAGAAGGCGCAGCGACACACCGGTGGAAGCAACGGCCAATCCAAGCGAAACAAAGCATCCTGACAATCACCATGCCTGATACACGGCCAGAGCTTGAAGTCTTGGGCCGGGTTCCTACCGGCCTGTTCATTGTCACCGCTGAAAACGGCGGCCAGCGCGCGGCGTTTCTTTCGAGCTGGGTCTGCCAGGCGGGGTTCATGCCGCCGACCATCAGCGTTGGCATCAAGCAGGACCGCCCGATCATGCGCCAGATGACGCGCGGCGCGATGCTGTGCGTCAACCTGCTGGCCAAGGGCGACAACAAGATCATGGCGCGCTTCGCCCGCGGGTTCGAGATCGGCGAAGACCCGTTCGCCGGCAGCGAAATCGCCCGCACCTCCAACAACGTGCCGTACCTGCCCGACGCGTTCGGGTACATGGAATGCCGGGTGATGCGCATCCTCGAGCCAAGCACCGAGCACAATCTGATTGCCTGCGAAGTGATCGGCGGGAAGATGCTGCGCGATGGCGAGCCCTGGGTCCACATCCGCAAGTCCGGCGCGCACTACTAGCGATTTCGGATTTTAGATTTTGGATTTTGGATTGAGGGAAGTGCGCGAAGGCCGTTGCCGTTCAAGCCGAAATCTAAAATCGGAAATCCCATGGACGCCGCCTGCACCATCCTCAAGTCCGCCCGCCGCATCGTGGTGCTCGGCATGTCGCCCAAGCCGCACCGTACAAGCCACCAGATCGCCCAGTACCTTCTCGATGTGGGGTACGAGATCATCCCGGTCAACCCGGGCCACGATGAGATCATTGGTCTTACGTGCTACCCGCGGCTGCAGGACGTGCCGGCGCCGGTGGACATCGTTGACGTGTTTCGCGCGGCAGAGCACGAGGAGGATGTCGCCAACGACGTGCTGGCCATGGCGCAGGCGCCGCAGGCGGTCTGGTTCCAGCTCAACGCGGGCGGGTTCGGTGTGGAGCAGCAGCTTGCGGATGCCGGCATCACTGTCTTCGTGGACAGTTGCATCAAGGTGGTCCACTCGCTGTGCCGCGACCGTGGATGAGACCCTTCAATCGCCGCTGATTTCGGGTAGTTTCCCCGCCTGACAGCGACTACCCTTCGGCCCCTGCATGAACCGCTTCTTTGACGAAGTCCACGCCTTCATCCGCACGAACGACCTGTTCGATCGCGGAGAAAGCGTACTCGTTGCCTTTTCCGGCGGGCCGGACAGCATGTTCCTCGCCAGCGCGTTGCAGACCATCAGCAACACCTGGCACTACGGTTGGCACCTCGTGCTCGCGCACCTCAACCACGGCATCACCGAGCAAGCCGACGAAAACGAAGCCTTCTGCCGCAAAGTGGCTGAGGAGCGCTTCAACCTGCCGATCGTGGTGCGCCGCGTGTCGATCCCGATGCTGCTGAGCTCCGGCAAGTATCGCGGCATGACCACCGAATCGCTGGGTCGCCGGGAGCGCTACCGCCTGTTCGTGGATACCTGCCGCGACCAGCACATCACCAAGCTCGCCACAGGCCACCAGTTGGACGACCAGGCCGAGACAGTACTCATGCGCGCTGTGGGCGGCGCGTGGTTGACCGGCATCGGCGGCATCCCGATGCGGCGCGCGCTCTCGCGCGAGCTCAAGGTGGACGTGGTGCGCCCGCTGCTGCGCATCACTCGCAGCCAGATCACCGAGTGGCAGAACAGCGAAGCCGTGCCGGTCTTCGAAGACCCTTCCAACAAGGACCAGGCGTACACACGCAACAAGGTCCGCCACATGCTGATGCCGCTGCTGGAGAAAGAGTTCAACCCCGCCACCAAGCAGCACCTCGCCGCGCTGGGCCAGCAAGCCGCCGAGCTGGAGGAAGAGCTGCGCGGCATGGCGGAGAAGTTCCTCGACGCGCCGGTCACCCGCGCCAACGAAACCGTGGTGCGCGTCAACATCGAGAAGCTGCGCGCGCAGGGCCCGCTGGCGCAGCGCTACATCCTGCGGCAGGCGTTGCAGTCGGTTGGGCTGCCCGCGCGCGAGGTGACGCACCGCCGCGTCGAGCGCGTACGCGACCTGCTTTCCAGCGCGCGGCGCGGGTTGGTGGTGCGGCTTAGCGATGGCGGCACAGTGATGCTGGACGACGCCGACATCGTATTGAAGGTCACGCACACCACGGCGCTGCCGGAGTACATCACGCCCGCCGAGTTCCAGATCTCGCGCGACGGCACCTGGACCGCCGATGTCGATCGTGGGCCGGTGGCGCGCGTGGTCGCCGAGATGATGGCTGTGCCCAGCGGCGGGTTGAACGAGCTGCTTGAGCGCAAGTCGGACGACGTCGAGTACCTCGACGCCGAGAAAGTCCTGTTCCCGATGTTCGTGCGCGCCCGCAAGGACGGCGACCGCCTTCAGCCGCTCGGCATGGAAGGTGAGAAAAAGCTGCAGGACATCCTCGTGGACGCCAAAGTGCCGCGCGACCAGCGCGACCTGATCCCGCTGGTGTGCGACAGCACCGGAGTGCTCGCGGTCTGCGGCCACACGATCGCGCATAGGGCAAGGATTACGCCGCACACTTCGCAGGTGCTGAAGCTGACCACCGTGCACC
>CAZNBU010000235.1:0-5850 GCA_964571035.1 uncultured Planctomycetaceae bacterium
GCCGAGGATAACGGTGGATCATCACGCACTGCTTGTAGTGCATGCCGATCGCCGTTTCGTCCGCCGCGCCCAGGTCGTCGCCCAGCCCGTTCTTCAAAAGGTCATTGCTTAGTTTCTGAAGTTCCGGGTCGCTGGAGGCCGCGTACTCCGCTTTCAGCTTTTGCAGCACGCCCTGCACCTCGGCATAGCTGACGCGCGGAAAGGGCTCGCCCACCTCGTCCAGCAGCGTGGTGTCGCGCTCCAATACCTTCAGGTCTTCCTTGCAGCGGTCGAGCGCACGCCCGACCACGTACTGGATCTGCTGCTCAGCCAGGTCCATCACGCCGTCGAGTTCGAGAAACGCCACCTCCGGCTCAATCATCCAGAACTCGGTCAGGTGGCGGCGCGTTTTGGACTTTTCGGCGCGGAATGTGGGGCCGAACACTACCACCTTGCCGAACGCCATCGCGCCCGCTTCGCCGTACAACTGACCGCTCTGGGTCAGGTAGGCGGTGCTGTCGAAGTAGGGGACTTCGAACAGTGTGCTGGTGCCCTCGCACGAGCTGGGCGTGAACATCGGCGCGTCAAACAGCACGAACCCGCGGTCGTAGTAGAAGTCGCGCAGCGCCTGCACCACTTCGCTGCGCACGCGCAGGATGGCGTGCGGCTTGCGCGAGCGAATCCACAGATGCCGCTTGTCGAGCAGCTTGTCGATGTTCGGCACGTCTTCAGTGATCTGGATTGGGTAGTCGTGGACTTCCTGGATCACTTTCAGGTCGGTGCCGTGAAGCTCAACGCCAAGCGGCGAGCGGTCATCCTTGCTGACCTTGCCGCGTACCGTAACGCTGCTTTCAATCCCGATGCGTTTGGCAGTCTCGAAGACTTCTTCGGGGACTTCCTTCTTGCTCAGCACCACCTGCACCACGCCGCTGCCGTCGCGAAACTGGAGGAACAGCAGTTTTCCACTGCCGCGCCGGTTGTAGAGCCATCCCTTTAGCTCAACCTCCTGATCGACATGCTCCTTCAGCGTGCGTACCGTTACACTCATGGCCTCTTTCCTGTGCGGCGTGGCAATATGCATGGGACGTGGCATACAAACAACCGGTCGGAGACAGCATGCCGGATTGGTCATCCATCGAGATTGCACACGCGACGCCCCTTGTCTGGGCGCTCGCCGCGATCGTGCTGATGCTGGTCCTGGCAGCCGCGCGCTACCGCCGTCATGGCGCGCGCACCACCGTTGCAGCGTTAACGATTCGGATCGCCGCAGTTGTTGCAGTCGGGTTCGCGCTGGCGGGGTTCGTGCAGGCAAGGCAGGAGTCGCAGACGTTTCAGCCGTCCGGCGTGTGGCGGCTGCTGACCGATGACTCCGCGCCCCCCGCGCAGGCGACCGACTTTCGCGAGACGCCGGGCGCGTTTGCCAACCGCGTGCGGGATGCAATGGCGACAGGCCAGCCGCCGGCGCGGGCTGAGGTGTGGGGCCCGCGCGAGGCCGCGATCCGCGCCCGCGACGCCGTGCTGGCCACCGGTGTGCCGTGTACCGCGCACTGGCCGGATGTGCCGGTGAACCAGGCGCCGCAGATCATCGCCATCGACGCACCGCGCGCCGTGCAGCCGGGCGAGGCTGTGGACGTCAACGTCGAGGCGCACACCGGCGCGACGACGCTCAAGCTGTTCCTGGACGGCATGGAGGTGTCCCACGCTGACGGCACGGCGGTCGTCACGTCCGAGACGCCGGGCCGCCGCGTGCTGGAAGCGGTGCTGATCGACGCGGATGGCAAAGAGTTGCAGCGCAGCGGCCAGGTGATTCGGGTGGGTGAGCGCCCGCGGTTGCTGCTGCTGGGACTGACCGACGAGCAGGCACGGCGCGCGGTTGAGCTTGCGCCCGACTGGATCCACGAGCGCATGTCGCTGGAGAATTTTAATGAAGCGCGCTTCGGCAACGATGACCGCGCGCACGTGACCCTGACCTCCACCGAATCCCTGTTCCGGCTGAACCCCGCGCAGGCCTACGCCCTGTCCACGTGGGTCGCGCGCGGCGGCGGGTTGTTCGTGACCGGCGACGGCGCCAAGTACGTCGTGCCGCGCCATTTCGTGCCCGAGGCGCGGCGGTTGTTGCCGGTCGTGCTGCAAGAGGAAGGCAAGCCCGAGCCGCCGGACCCCAAGCTCGAAAAGGAAAAGGGGCAAGCCGAGATCGCAAAGGTCAGCATCGTGTTCGTGCTCGACCGCTCGGCCAGCATGGACAACATTGTTAACGGCAACAGGACGCTCACGCGCTGGAAGATCGCAGTCAAAGGCGTGATCGAGTCGCTGCAGTACGTAAACGGCGGCGATGGCCGCATGAGCGAATCCCAGAACACGCGCGCCGGCATCATGGCATTTACGCTTGAGCAGAACTGGATCGAGAAGCCGCGCACGTTCGAGAAGTTCGACATCCGGTTTCTGGAAAGCCGGCTCAACAACCTGCGAACCGATGACAACGCCGCCGAGTTCGGGTTCAACACCGACATCTACGCCGCAATGCGCGAAGCCATCAACGTGCTGAAGGAAGAGCGCAGCGCCGTGAAGGTGATCGTCATCCTGACCGACGGCACAGATCGTCCCGCCAACGCCAAGGAGGGCAGGCTGTTGCGCCATATCAAGGACGAGGCCGATGCGGAGGTCATCAACATCTACGCGGTCGGCATCGGCGATGAGTTCGGCTCAGGGCCCGAAGGGGCCGCCGCCCGCCGCACTGTGGAGCAGCTCGCACCGGACAACGCCTTCCGTTACATCGCCCCGGATGGCGAAGCTGCCGAGAACGCGCACGCAATTTTCGTAGACAGCGTGCAGCGCGCCTTCACGGCGTACGACAAGAAGAAGGAAGACGAAGAGAAGGAACGCGAGCGCCTGAAAGAAGAGCAGAAGAAGCGCGACGAGGAGCCGCCCAAAGTAGACACGCTCGCGGGCGAGTTTGAACTGAACCTCCTGCAGCCCGGCCGCACTCTGTTTGGCGACACCGCGCTGCCGGAGCCGCCGCCCAAAGCCGGGTGGTACGCGCGCAGCGCGGCGCGGCCGAGTGCCGTGACAGCCATCGGGCTGAAGGCCGACGACGACCCGCCCGCACTGGCGTTTCACGCGCTGGAGCTTGGCAGGGTCGGATTCTGGGCCGTCGGCAGCGATCCCGAATCCGAGGGTGAAGTCGCCGGGTGGGCCGACTACCCCGGCGTGTTCGCCGGCAGCCTGCGCTGGCTGCTGCCGCGTGAGGAGCCGGACGTGAGACTTGTCGGCGAGGGCACGCCCTCTGGCATACGCCTGCTCGATCCGCTGGAAGGCGCGAGCTACACCCTGCGCCGCGACACCGACATCGAATTGACACTGGAAGACGGGATGCTCAGCGCGCCGGGCGGGTTGCCGCTGGGCGCCGCTGAGATCATTGAAAGCATTGGCGGCGAGTCACGCTGGATCGGCGACGTGTACGTCGCCAATCCGCCAGCCAACCCCGGGTTCGTGCGGCCGCTGGATGACAACCCCGATCTCGCGACGTTGGAACCAGGCCCGCCGGTGATCCGCACCAGCGCCACGCCTTGGCCGATGGGCGCGGTCTGGCTGAGCGCGCTGTTTCTGCTGCTGATGCCGATTGAGCGGGCGGTACGGAGACGGAGTTGAACGAAGACGATTCCGAGCTGCTGGAATTCCCGATGCCGCTGGTCATCACAGCCGGCGACCCGGCGGGCATTGGCCCCGAGGTCGCCCATCGCGCGGTGCGGCTGCTGCAGAAGCGCAAGAAGATCCTGCAAGAGCGCCCGGTGGCGGTGATCGGCGACGCGTACCTCTACGCGCGCATGTTGAAAAAACCGCGCGAGATGCAGACCTACCACATCTTTCCGGTGGACGACTTCATCGCCAACCCCGGGTACATGCTGGAACACATCGAGCCGGAGCCCGGCGCGCCGTGGCGCCCGATCTTTCTCGATTGCGGGTTCAAGGACGAGCGTGCCGTTCCGGTCGGCAAGGTAAGCGACGCCGCGGGCGAGCGCGCCGCGACCTATCTTGGCGCTGCGGTCGAGATTCTGGCTGACGACCTCTCCGACACTCTGTGCACCGGGCCGATCTGCAAGGAGTCGATGTCGCCGGAAGACTTCCCGTTCCCGGGCCAGACCGAGATGCTGGCCGACGCATGCGATGTCAAACACCCCGTAATGATGCTCACCGGCGGCAAGCTGCGCGTCGCGCTGGCGACCATCCATGAGCCGATTGCGGCGGTGCCGAAGCTGATCACGCGCAAGCGCCTGCGCACGGTGTTCCGCGTGGTGTACGACGCGTTGATCAACGACTTCGGCGTCTCCGATCCGCGCATCGCCGTGTGCGGCCTGAACCCGCACGCCGGCGAAAACGGCATGTTCGGCGAAGAGGAACGGCTGGTGATTCAACCGGTGGTGAAGTCGTTCGCAGCCAAAGGATGGAAGATCGAGGGGCCGCTCGCCGCCGACAGCATCTTCCATCACGCCAAAGCCGGGCGTTATGACGCCGTTATCGCCATGTATCACGACCAGGGGCTGATCCCGGTGAAGACGGTGGCGTTCCACACGGGGATCAACGTGACGCTGGGCCTGCCCGTCGTGCGCACGTCGCCGGACCACGGCACGGCATTCGACATCGCGGGCAAAGGCAAAGCCGACCCCGGCGCGATGTATGAAGCGGTGATGCTGGCGCACGATCTGGCAACGCGTCGCGCCATCACCTACGCATCCGCCTGAGGCAACAGGTGCAACGCTTCTTAGGCGGGTCTGACGCCGGGTACACTCCGCGTGCATCATCATTGCGCACGCACATCGCGGCGGCGTGTGCTACCGGCCTATTCCGTCTGCACATGGCGTACGCATCGGCGTGTGGAAGTCATTGTACTCTAGTTGTTTGAGCGAAGGACGAAAGCTGACTATCGATACCCGTCGTCGAAATTCTATTGCATGGGAGAATCTTCATCGTACAACGTGCTCGAGTTCTATCAAACACAAGGGAGGAAGAGCCATGTACGCACGTTTGAAGTACCTTGGCTGTGCCGTCGCATTGCTGGTCGGTTACTTTCTGTCTAACTCCATCGTCGAGGCGGGAACAGCATCCGCAGGCAATCCCGTTCCAGCTGGATCCACCTCGGGCGGCGGTGGGATTGCGATCCCTTGGTTTGTGTCAACAGACACGACAAAGGGGGGTGTAGATGTCTACGGGCCAAATGGTCCTCCTCAACCTGGCGATCCGGGATACGACCCCGACGTTCCGCCGGACTACGATGTCATGTGCGGATATAACAACGATGACTACGCGCAGTTTGTAGACGAAAATTCGATTATCGGCCAAACGGCGGGATATAGCGCGGGTTCTGCGGTGGTGCAATGGCGTGGAGCGGTCAATGTGCAAATGACTACGCATGTGAAAACCCACGGTGCCCCTGGCGGCAACCCGCCTCCGCAGGGCACAACGTACAAGACGCGTGCGGTTGCGGCGTGCTTCGGTCGAATTCACCCAGAGCCTTTGCCCAGTGGAGGCACGCTCAACGAAAAGACTAAGAGTCAGCCTGACCAGATCGTAAACGAATCGCACGGGGAGATTACCGGGACGCTAAACTGGAGCTATCAACAACCTGATCCCAATGATCCCACACAGACGCTGAATTACTGCATATCAGGCGGCGCTGGTGCGACGAATAAAGTGAAATTTTCATACGGAATATCCGGGACGCTGACACTTGAAGCCTATCGACCGGAGGTGGCGGTGGCAGGCCATGTGAAAACCACAAGCGTTTCGGCAATCCGCACGGCGTGGGAGCTAATGCTAGAACAGGTTATCAACAATGCGGAGGGTACTCCGGGGGTATTGATTCTCAAGTAGCCA
>CAZNBU010000236.1:0-5842 GCA_964571035.1 uncultured Planctomycetaceae bacterium
TTCCCGAGCCGGACACGATGGAGGAGTTCCTGCGCAGCTTTTCAACGCACGGCAACCTGGCGAGCTACTTCCCGCCGATCCTGGAGAAGCTTGGTTTGTGCGAGGTCTACAAGAAGGGCCGCGCGCTTTACATCAAACGGAAATGACGTTCGGTGTTCTATGTTCGGAGTTCGGGGTTGAAAGACAAGGCAAGACAACACCGAACACCGCACGCCGAACCCCGAACTCATACCCATGGATGAGCCGCTGCCTGATCTGAGTAACGGCATCCCGGTCTTTCCTTTGCCGGGCATTACACTGTTTCCTCACACCCATCTGCCGCTGCACATTTTTGAAGAGCGCTACCGCAACCTGATGGAAGACACCCTGCGCCGCCCTGACGGCGAGCACTGCTTCGCCATGGGCAGCGTGCTGCCTGACGGCGCGCACGACACCGTCGGCCACCCGCCGGTGTTTCGCTACGCGGGCGTCGGGCGCATCGACGAATACTCGCGCATGCCGGACGGGCGCTTCATGCTGGTGCTGAAAGGTGTCGGCCGCGTGCGGCTTAGCGGCGAGCGCGAGATGGTGAACGGGTACCGCGTGTTCGACGCGCAGTGGGTGCGCGACTTTCACCCGTCGCCGGCTTCGGAGTGGGAGCGCAACCTGGGGCAGGAACTCAAAGCCCTGTCCGTGGCGCTGCTGCGCGAGCAAGCCGACAAGTTTCGCGCCGTGCTCTCGGATGAGGTCGAGCTGGCGTCGCTCGTGGACATGATCTGCGGGTACCTGCCGTTTCCACCCGAGTTCAAGCTGGAGCAGATGGGTACGCCCAACGTAATCGAGCGCGCAGCCGCAACGATAAGCCACCTTGAGCGGCTGCTGGGCGAATCCCCCGGCAAGCCGGTCGACCCCGACGGCAACCCTGTGCCGAACTAGGGCCCCGGCTCCAGCAGCGCTTTCTGCTTGTCGCGCCACTCGATCAGCCACTTGTCGACCTTCTCGAAGTCGTCGAGCTGGTCGAAGTGCTTGCGGGCCTTGGCTGTGTCGCCGAGTCGGCGGTTCAACTCGCCGAGCAGGTAGTGCACTACCGGCAGGTCATCGGGGCCGAACTCCTCGGCGGCCATGGCGAGCTCAAAATACTTGATCGCCTTGCGGCGGGCGTTTTTCTGGTCGTCGTCCGGCTCGCCTTCCATGCGCGAGCACCACGTGGCTTGCAGGTACAGGTCGGCGACTTCCGCGCTGCGCTTTCCGGAATAGCCGGCGATCAAAGCCGCGCGGCGAAATCGCTCGGCGCCGCTTAGTGACTGCCCGGGCACCCAGCGAAAGCCCGCCAGCAGGTTCTGCACCTTCTTGATCCGCGATTCCTCTTTGAGGTTGCGGTAGTCGGCTTCAAACCCGACAAAGCCACAGTCGGGGCAGACGTGCAGAAACTGCGGCATCGGGTTGCCGTCGGTGTAGCGCGGGCAGAAGTCGGCGTCCTTGTCCCCCACCTGGTACCCGATGACAAGCTGCGACTCGAACTCGCGCAGGCAGCACGGGCAGGTCAGCGACTTGGGTTCGTACTCCGGCATATGAACAGGGTAGCATCGGCATCCTGCCGATGTAGTGCTGACGCGCCTCTGGCGCGTCTTGAGATCGGCTGGAAGCCGAACCAAACGACATCGGCCAGAGGCCGATGCTACTTCGTCAGCAACTCCGCATAACGCAGCATGTCATCGCTGCGCACGTCGTAGCGATAGATCTTGCCCTCGCGATCGACCAGCACGTTGAACGGGATCAGCGTTACGCTCAGCTTGCGCACCAGCGTGTTGTCGGCTTCGCGGGCGATCCACACGTTCTTGAACTTGATCTGCTCCTTGTTGCGTTCCAGCCACTGCTCGTACGCGGTGCGGCTTTCGTTGACACTTACGCCCAGGAAGTTGAGCTTCTCGCCGAAGCGCTTGTGCGCCTCCTGGATGAACGGCAGCTCGCCAAGGCAGGCTGGGCTGGTGCTGTCGTAGAAGGTCAGCAGGATCGGCTTGCCTGCAAACCCGGTGCGGGAGACCTTGTCGCCGCCGATCGCGTCCAGCTCAAAGTCGGGCAGTTCGCGCCCGATCCAGTCGAGGTTGTTGAGCTGGGTGGTGAGGAACTCTTCCGCGTCTTTGTCGTCCTTGACCGACTCGCTGTCCAGCAGCACGCGCAGTGAGCGCTTTGCGTCATCCACGCGGTTGAGAAACAGCAGCACACGCACACGCATCATGCGGCAGGCGGGCACTTCCTCGCGTTCGGGGTGTTTCTCAATGAACGTTTCCAGCGCCGCCAGCGAATCGGCTTCGCGCCCCGCAAGCCGGAACAGCGTCTGCGCCTTCAGAAAGCGCGCGTCCGGCACAAGCTCGCTGTCGGCGTGCTTTTCCAGAAACTCGTTCGCAGCCAGCACCGCTTTATCGAGATCGTCCTCAAGCCGCGAGAACGTCACTGCAATCTCAAACCGCGCGGGCATCGCGTCGCGCGAGTTGGGGTTGGCGTCGACAAACGCCCGCAGCGCCGCCGTGTACTCCTTGTCGAGATCTTTCATCTGGCCTTCGACGCGTTGCAGCTCGGCGGGTTCTACGCGCTCGGCTTCCTGCAGCCGCTCATAGCGCGTGATCAGCACGCCGCGGCGCTTGTCGAAATCATCGAACAGCTTTTCGTAGCTTTCGTAGACCTTCGGTTTGTCCTCAGCGGGCGGAACCTGCTGGGCGGACACCTGCAACTGCGCTGCAAGCACAAGACACACGACGCAAAGAAAAAGTCGGAGCATGGATCGGTTCCCAAACGGGGCAGGCCCCCGGCGCTTGGAATGCACCACTAACAGGGTCGCACGCGGGTGCGCGGCGTCAAGGGTCAGTCGGGCGTCCCGCGAGTGCGTGTCTTGCGGCGGGTGCGGTTGCGCTTGCGTGTGCGGCGGCTGTTGCTGCGTTCAATGTTTGCGGTAATGGGCTCGTCGGCATCGGCGCGCACCGGCGGCGGGGTGTCGTCTTCGTCCGGAACCGGTTGCGCGTCGGACTCAACGTCTTCGTGCTCAGCGTCCGAGTCGTCTTCCACGATCTCGAACCCGCTGGTCTCCACCGCGCCGCTGGGCGCTTCCGGCGCGAGGTCGGTCGGCTCAAGCTCGGTCAGGTCGCCGGGGTCACCGATGTCCGACCAGTCGTCGGACTCCGCAACCTCCTCGGTCTGCCGCGCGTGGATGATCACCGTGCCGCCGCTGGGCGGTGGCTCGACTTCAAAGTCCTCAAGGTCGGAGGAAACGGGCAGCCGCGAGCTGTCCACAGCCGAAATCGGCTCCGCCAGCGCAGAGTGCGAATCGTCTTCCGGCTCAAAACCGGTTTCGTCGATGTCGAACTCCGGGCCTTCCGCCTCAAGGGATCGCTGCGTCGGCCGCCGCGAGCTGCGCTGGTTGACGTTGGTGGTGTCCTTGCCCGCCGACCGGTCGCGCGCGACCTTCAGCGCCGCGATCAAACGCGCGATGTCGTCATCCGTGTGCGCAGCCGACAACGAGATGCGCAGCGTGTCCTGCCCCTCCGGCACCGAAGGCCAGCGCATCGGGTAGACCAGCATCCCCTGCTGCTCAAGTTGCTCGCTGTAGAACAGCGCCTGCTCCGGCGAGTCCATCGGCAGCCCGACAATGTGGTAGCTGCCCGTCGGCCTGAAATCGGCCTGCGTCAGCCGCGTGCGCAAAAGCTTCGTGGTGTTCGCCAGCGACTGGCGCAGCGTGTCGCCGTCGCGCCGCAGAATCTTGAGCGACTCCACGTTCGCCGCTGTCAGCGCAATCGGCAGCGCCGTGGTGTAAATGAACGGGCGGGCAGTGTTTACCAGATGCTCGCGCACCGCCTCGCTGCAAGCCACAAACCCGCCATAGCTGCCCAGCGCCTTGGAGTAGGTGCCGACGACAATCGGCACCTGCGGCAAGACGCGCTGCTCTTCCGGCAGGCCGCGCCCCTTCTTGCCTACGCAAGCATTGGCGTGCGCGTCGTCCACAATCAGCAGAGCATTGAAGCGCTCGCACAATTTCACGATCTGCGGCAGCTCGGCTGTATCGCCGCGGATGCTGAACAGCGTGTCGGTCACCACGATGCAGCGTGTGCCCTTGGCTGCGTTGAGCTTGCGCTCAAGCTCGTCGTGGTCGCGGTGCTTGAAAATCTTGACGGTCGCGCCCGAAAGCCTGCACCCGGCCACAATGCTGGCGTGGTTCAGCGCGTCAGACAGCACCGTGTCGCCGGGGCCGGCGAACGCCGAGATCACGCCAAGGTTCGCCTGGTAGCCTGACCCGAACACCAGCGCCGCTTCGGTGCCGCGAAACGCCGCGGTTTCGCTTTCCAGTTTGGCGTGCAGCGTTGAGCTGCCGGTGACCAACCGCGACGCGCCCGTCCCCCACCCGTAGCGCCCGGCGGCGCTGGCGGCGGCTTCCGCCACGCGCAGGTCAGCGGCGAGGCCGAGGTAGTCGTTGCTGGCAAAGTTGACGAGTTCGTGCGAGCCAATCTGCACACGGGTAGGCCCCATGTGCCGCATCGGGCGCAGCTTGCGGCCGAGTTTGCGGGCTTCGCGTTCCTGGCGTTGCTGCTCGAGGTACCGTTTCCAGGTGTCTGGAAGCACAACTCCTCCCGGTGCAGCAACCAGTGTAAGCGATGGCCCGACGCGCCGCCAGATACGTGAACTTGCAGCCTGCGCGTGATCCGGCATACTCCCGCGCGACCTGGTGGAGTAACGATGGCGATTGTCGAATGCGTCCCCAATTTCAGTGAAGGCCGGCGTGCAGACGTTGTGGATAAGATTGTCGCGGCGATGGGCGCTGTGCCCGGCGTAAACGTGCTGGGCAGCGAAAGCGACCCCGACCACAACCGCAGCGTGGTGACTCTGGCCGGCGAGCCCGACGCGATTGCCGAAGGCGCGTTCCAGGGTTGCCGCACAGCCGCCGGGTTGATTGACCTGCGCAACCACAAGGGCGAGCACCCGCGCATGGGCGCGACCGACGTGATCCCGTTTGTGCCGATTGCCGATATCACCATGGCAGAATGCGCGGCGCTGGCTGAGCGTGTGGCAAAGCGCATCGGCGACGAGTTGAAGATCCCGACCTTCCTCTATGGCGACGCCGCGAAACGCGACGACCGCCGCAACCTGCCCGACGTGCGGCGCGGCGAGTTTGAGGGGCTGCGCGACGAAATCGGCAGCAACCCCGACCGCAAGCCCGACTTCGGCCCGGAGAAGATTCACGAGTCCGCAGGCGCGACTGCCGTAGGCGCGCGCTTTTTCCTGATCGCATACAACGTCAACCTTGAATCGACGGACGTGAAGCTGGCCAAGCGCATCGGCAAAGCCATCCGCGAAAAGGACGGCGGCATGCCCGCGGTCAAGGCGATGGGGTTCGACCTGCCCGCTGAGAACTGCGTGCAGGTCAGCATGAACCTCGTGGACTACCGCAAGACCAGCCCCGCGCAGGCGTTCCTGCGCATCGCAGAGCTTGCAAAAGAAGCCGGCGTAAGCGTCCGCAACAGTGAAGTCGTGGGCCTGCTGCCGCAGGAATCGCTGCACCTGTGCGCGCGCCAGATGCTGAGCGCATCAGGCCGCACCGAGCGGGGTGTCGATCTGAACACATATGCTGTCAATGCTCTGAAGCTGAAGGACTTCGCGCCGGAAGAGCAGGTCATTGAGTTGAAGATGGGAGGAAGAGGCTAGAGGTCAGGGGCCAGAGATCAGGGAACGACAGGGGGCGTCTTTTTCCCTGACCTCTAGCCTCTGTCCTCTGACCTCTCCTTCATCATCTCTCCCAACGAAATGGAATCGAAATGAGCAACCAAAAGTTTCCGTACATGGCGGGCGTCAACGATTTCCTTGCGGACCTGGCGTC
>CAZNBU010000237.1:0-5829 GCA_964571035.1 uncultured Planctomycetaceae bacterium
GAACCCGGTGCCCCAGTCGCCCAGGTGGTTGATGCCGACAACACGCCAGCCCTCAGCCTCGCGCAGCATCTTGATGCTGTTGCCGATCATTGTGCTGCGCAGGTGGTGAACCGCGAGCGGCTTGGCGATGTTGGGGTGGCTGAAGTCCAGCACCAGCGTCCGGCCCTTGCCCGCGTCGCTGTCGCCGTAGGCTTCGCCGCGCTGCTCGATCTCTTCCAGCACTGCCGCACCCACGCCGCTGCGGTTGAGGCGGATGTTGACGTACGGGCCGGCTGTGCTTACGCCGACCACGAGGATCGACGGGCGCTCGTACTGGCCTGACCCGGGCGCGGCCTTGGTGGCGCTGCCCGGCGCGGTTGTTGATTGCACCGCTTTCCAGCGCTTGCTGATGGAGGCTGTGTCGCGACCGGCGACGACTTCGAGCGCGAACTGCGCCGGTGGCTTTCCGCTTTCTTTGGCGAAGCGAAACGTGGCGAGCGCGAGGTCGCCCATGTCGTCTTTGGGCGGGCGCGTCAGGTTTTCTGCAATTTTTTTTTGGTCCAACCCGGCGGACTTAAACCCCGGCCACTGCGCGAGTTCCGCCGCTACCCGTTGTTCGATCAGTCCCATCGCTGCCTCAAAAATTCGCCTGACGTGTGTCCGCCGGTTCCTGGGGTTGAGGGGCAAGTTTTCGCCCCGCAGGAGTCACGACATGCCCGATGCATACCACGAAGCGCTTTCCATCGCCATTGAGTGCACCCGCCTTCGCCAAGGCTTCGGCGGGCAGGCCCAGTCCATCGTCTCGGGCGTAGGCCCTCATGCCACCAACGAGGACTTGTTTCTGCTGTATACCGGTGAAGGCGATTCGCGCCGCATTGCTGAGTCGCGCTTTGCATGGGACATGTACTGCGGCGACCAGGTCCGCTACATCCCGCGTCTGCCCGGCGAATCGGCGCTTGAGTTCCAGCGCCGCCCCCACAAGCAGTTTCTCAACCTCACGCGCGTCGTCATCGACGTGCTCTCGCAACTCTATCGCCGCCCCGTTGAGCGCCGCATCGACGGGGCGGAGCGCATTGCCCGCATTCACGCCTCCAACCCGATGGACCGGTTGATGCTGGGCGTGGATCGCCTCGCGAGATTGCAGGGCGTCGCGGCGGTGATGGTCACCTACGAACACGATGAGGTGCGCTACTGGCCGTGGCCCGCGCACCGGGTGATCGTTTTGCCGGATGCCCTGCGCCCCCATGTTCCGCTTGCCGTGATCGCGTTTGCCGCCGGCGACGGCTCCCTGTGTCACGTCTGGGACCCCCTCCGCTCCGCCACCGTTTCCGGCGGGCGCGTGATCCGGGAAGCGGAACACCAGTACGGCCGCGTGCCATTCGCCTTCGTCCACGACCGCCTTCCGGTGGACGGTTTCTGGGTGGAGGGCCGCGGCCGCTCGCTGGCTTGGGCGAACAATGAGTTCAACGCCAAGTTGTCGGAGCTCGCGCACACTGTGGCAATGCAGGGTTTCGGCGTGATGGAGATCGTCAACCCTGATCCCGCGCAGGACATCGCCATCGGCCCAGCCCGCGCGATCCGCTTCACGGTAAGCGGCAACGAGCCCTTCGGCGTGAACTTCAAGTCGCCCGGCGCGCCGATCCGCGAGTTGATCGAGGACCTGGAGTTCCTGCTGCGCACGCTGCTCAAGACGCAACGCGTGCCGGAATCATTGCTGTCCGTGCAACCGCTGAGCAACCAGAGCGGCGTAAGCATCCTCGCGCAACAGACGCCGGTGCTGGAAGACCGCATAGAGCGCCAGGACGTCTTCCGCGCGTTCGAAGGCGAACTGCTGGAAGTGACGCAGGCTGTGCTGCAAGCGCACGAAGGCCCACAGCCGGATGCCACGATCCACCTCAACTACCCCGAGCCCGAACTCGAACAAAGCGCAGCCGAGCGCATAGCAGCAGACGAGTTCCGCCTGAAGCACGGGCTGGTAACGCCCTGGGAGCTGATGCTCCGCGACAACCCCGACCGCTTCACTGATCTGGAAGAGGCAAGACAAACATGGCTGCACCAGACCCAACAAGAACCACGTGCGTAAGCGCGTGGCGAAGGGTGAGTTAGCCGCCCGCTTACGCAGGCGATTCTTGTTCAAGGAGGAATGACGATGAAACCTGAAGAGAGCAATCTGTCAGAGTCGATCCGCAACGCGTTGCCGGAGTCTCTCCGCGAAGACGCGGCAATCACCGAAGCGCTGCAACAAATCACCAACCTCGAAACCGAGCACGCGCAATCAACCAAACGCGCCCAGCTCGAACGCCAGTTCCTCGAACGCGCGCCACGCGAAGGCCTGCTCTATCCCGGCGACGCGCTGAAACTCGAGGACGTGACCAAGGCGCTCGACACCGAAGACACCGGCAAAGCCCTCGACAAACTCTACCGGGATCTGAAGGCCCGCCGCCCCTACCTGTTCAACAAGCCAACCCAGGCCCCGGAAAAGCTCGCCCAACGCCAACCCGACCACGACCGCATACGAGAAGCATGGAAAGGCGGCCTCACCCGCCAGGTCCAAATCACAAGGGACGCATTGCGACGCCGTTAGACCCAACACCCAGAACCCAACACCCAACACCCATAAGGAGACACCATGAGTTTCACAGGCAAATCCACCTACGATGCAGGCGCAACACTGCCCGAGCTGGTCGATGACGTCAGCGACCTGGTCGGCCTCATCTCGCCGTTCGACACGCCGCTGCTCGACGCGATCGGCAGCCCGCGCTTCTCGGCGCAATCCACGCGCCACGAGTGGTTCGAGGACCGCCTCAACCCCAACTACAGCGCCATCAACAACGGCGCCGGCTACGACGATGACGACACCAGCATGGTCGTGGACGACGGCGCCGTCTTCCGCGCGGGCGATCTGGTCAAACCCGAAGGCAGCGAAGAAGTCATGCAGGTCACCGGCATCAGCACCAACACTCTGACCGTCGCCCGTGGATACGGCGGCACGACTGCGGTCGCTGTCGTCGACAACCAGCGCATGACCGTCATCGGCCACGCGGCGCTGGAAGGCGAGGATGCGCCCGGCGCGCGCTATCGCAACCGCGTGCGCAAGGAGAACTACACGCAGATCTTCACCGAGACGGTCAGCATCTCCGGCAGCATGGACGCGGTCGGCCTGCACGCCGTTGAGCGCGAGTTCGACTACCAGGTGATCCAGCGGCTTCGTGAGCTGCTGCGCTCGCTGGAGCAGACGGTGATCTGCGGGTTCAAGGCGGCTGCCAACCCGCAGGGCAGCGCCGCCGTGCGCCGCACCATGGGCGGCATGCTGCAGTTCATCAGCGGCAGCGACGCCGTGATTGCCGACGCGTCGGCGGCTGCACTGGATGAGCCCGCGCTGAACGCCGCGCTGCGCCAGTGCTGGGAAAAAGGCGGGCGGCCGAACGCGATCGTCTGCAACGGGTTCCAGAAGCGCAAGATCAGCACGTTTATCCAGAGCTCGCGGCGCTATGAGCCGGAGACCACGGCGTTGCGCAATCTGGTGGACGTCTACGAAAGCGACTTCGGCATGCAGCGCGTGATCCTTTCGCGCTGGGTGCCCGCGGACAAAGTGCTGCTGCTGGACCTCGACAAGATCCAGGTGCTGCCGCTGCAAGGCCGCAGCTTCTTCGTGAAGCCGCTGGCGGAATCCGGCGACTTCCGCAAGGCGCAGATCATCGGCGAGTACACCCTCGAACTCCTGAACGGCGGCGACGGCGGGCACGGTGTGATCACCAACCTCGCGACGTCGTAGTTCAGGCCTGCCAAACCGGGGCGGGCGGGCCCGCCTGCCCCGGTCCTACCCATCTGTTCTCTCGCAGAGGCGCTGAGACGCAGAGAAAGGCAACCACAGGTGAACACAGGTGCACACGACTCAACGTCACTCGCAGAAACGCATGCATTGACCTGTCGTGGTTTCTCTCTGCGACTCAGCGCCTCTGCGAGAGCTGCAGTTCAACCCGGAAATCGAGATCAACATGCTTGACTACGTTACGACTCACGGCGCTCCATTCTTTTCTCACTGGGACATCCACGGCGCTACTCGCGACAACACGGACAATGGGCGCTGCTGGGTGCGCGTTGCCGAGGCTGGCGGCGAGTTCACCGTCACCCTTTACCGTGATGCCGAACGCACTGAACCCGTTGCAGCCGGAACTCTGGACGCCGCATCGGGCGAGCTGTCTCTGGCTGCGCAGAATGACAGCGGGTTGACCGGCACTGTGCGCTTGACCGGCGCCGAGCCCGCCGACGCGATCATTGACGTCTTCTACGCCTGCGACACCGACCTGCTGGCCCGGCAAGCCGAGATCGCGGGGTTTCTCAAGGACGGCAACTTCGCCGGGCGCGACGGTTTCAGCGAGCCTTGCCTGCGCGCCAAGCGCGTGCTCGACGCACTGCTCAGCGCCCGCATCGGCGCAGGCTGGATCGCCGACGACCTGCAACCGCTGGCGGAAGCCACGGCACATTACGCCCTTTCTTTCCTCTATGAGTACCTGAGCACACGCGCCAACGATCCAGCTTCGCACCTAGCCACCCACTGGCGCCACAAGGCCCGAGAAGCCCTGCCACGCATCCGCCTCTCGCTGGGCGGATGCGAGGAGCAGATCTTCGAGCCACGCCTGATCCGCAGTTGACCCAACACCCAAGACCCAACACCCAAGACCCCACATCAGGAGTCCCCATGCCCGACTACACATCCATCTTCGAAACCCTCGGCGTGTTCGCCCGCGCCTTCGGCCAGATCGACAACCTGGCTGACCGTGACCTTGAGATTACCGAAAGCGGCGAAACCTTCCGCTCGCTCGACCGCCTGCGCAAGCAGTTCGTGGACGTGCTCAACGACACCGGCGGCGAGCGCGATGCGCTACAGGCTGTCGCGCTGCTCAACACAGCCGCCGAGACTTCGCGTTCATGGCGCGTGCCGCTGGACGCCGCGCTGGACGCCTGGATCCGCGGCGTGCTGGCCGGCGAGGTGAACGCCGAGGGCGCGTCACGCGAAGAGCTGATCCGCGAGCTGGCGCTGGCGATGTACGAAGACAGCGAAAGTGTCGCGCCCAACGACGTCAGCGTCGGCGCGGTGGCTGCGGGCGCCGGCAATGCGGGCGACACTGCCTGCTACGTCACCGGCAGCGCCGTGGATGCCGGCGAGACCGTGATCGACGACGAGCGCATACGCACCCAGCGCATCGTGATCGAGTGCGTGCGCGACAACGCGCATCACCGCGTGCCGGTGGGCCAGGAGGAGTTCCGCATCCGCCCCGAGCACGGGCGCAGCGTGCAGACGCGCGTGATCCCGGTGACGGTCGGCGACTTCACTGATCCCCGCAACCGCGTCATCGACGGCGCATTCGACCTGTACGACACCGCGTTCACGCATTGGGACGCGCAGGCTGGCGACGGTTTGATCGCGCAGGATACAGCCACGAAGCTGTTCGGCGCGGGCTCCCTCAAGATCACCGGCGACGGCGCGACCGCGCTCGACCTGCGGCAGGACATGGCGGCGCGCGACCCGGCGCTCGAATCCGGGCGCTTCTACGCCCTGGGCGCGTGGGTGTACGTCGCGTCGCACACCACGGGCAGTGTCACGATCGACCTGCTGGTGAATGGGGTGGCGTCGGCGCTGGCGCTGACCGCTGACGGGTCAACGCCGACCGCGGAGTGGTTGCATAAGGGCGGGTTTGAGCACATTCCGCGCGCCAGCTTTCCCAACAAGGTGCAGGTACGCGTGCGTTGCAGCAGCGACTTCGACGGCGTCGTGCATGTGGACGGCGTATCACTCGCGCCAGCCACGGAAGTGCCGCACGCCGGTGTGCGCGTGGCTCTCTTCCA
>CAZNBU010000238.1:0-5807 GCA_964571035.1 uncultured Planctomycetaceae bacterium
TGGAGGCCAATCAGCGCGTTGGCGGTCGTGCCAATCGCATCGAACGCGACGGTTTTCACTTCGACACCGGCCCATCGCTACTGAACTATCCGTGGGTGTTTCGCGACCTGTTCTCGGCGGCGGGCAAGAACATGGACGCCGAGATCCGACTGCTGCCCGTGGACCCGTCGGTGGCGTTCCAGTGGCGCGACGGGCGAAAGCTCACGCTCAGCAGCGACTTCACCCTGTTACTGCAAGAACTGTCGAAGTTTGAGCCGGCTGCCGGGCCCGCACTCACGGCTTGGCTGCGCGACAGCGCGGAAAAGTTCCGCATCTCGTTTGAGAAGCTGGTGACGCGCAATGCATCCGGACCGCGCGACTGGTTCAAGCCGCTGACACTTGCCGAGTTACGGCGCACCGGCGTGTGGCGCTCGCTGGATCGAGAGCTGAAGCGATTCTTCAAGAGTCGCCACATCCGCGAGGCTCTGGGCGCGTATGGCATGTACCTGGGTGGATCGCCCTTCGACCTGCCCGGCATCTTCACGATTCTTGCTTACGGCGAGATCGCGCATGGACTGTGGTTGCCCCAGGGCGGCGTCTACAGCGTGGTGCGCGCAATTGAACGCGCGGCTGTGGACATGGGCGTCGAGATTCGCACCGGCGCGCGCGTCGAGCAGATCCTGGTCGAAAGCGGCCGCGCGACGGGCGTTCGCCTTGTTGATGGCACGGCGATTCACGCAGATGTCGTCGTGAGCAACGTCGACGTGCCAACGACGAACGCGCAATTGCTGGGCGACAACCGTCTCCGCGAAGCCGGCGCGAAGCGCGCCGCACGCACCCGGATGACTCCGGGCGTGCTGACATTCTATTGGGGCGTGCGCGGCGAGCTGCCCGGGCTTGGCCACCACACGATCTTCCTGCCCGATGACTATCGCGGTGCGTTCCGTGATCTCATGAAGCGCGGGCGCATCCCCAGCGACCTGCCGTTCTACGTGGCTGTGCCGTCGCGCACCGATGCCCGCCTGGCGCCGCCCGGCGACACGCAAGTGTTCGTCCTGGTGCCGACACCCACGCTGGACCACCTGGACGGCGTGGACTGGAAACAGGAGACAGCCCGCCTTCGCCGCGAAGTGCTCACGCGCCTCAGCAGCCACGGCGTCAACCTGCATCCGGAGCGCATTGCCGTCGAAGACGTCTGGACGCCTGTCGACTGGCGCGACCGCTTTGGTTTGTTCAACGGCTCAGCCTTTGGCGCCGCGCACAACCTGATGCAAGTAGGGCCGTTTCGCGCGCCAAACCGCTCGCCCGAAGTTGCGGGCCTGTATTACGCCGGCGCAAGCACCACGCCCGGGACGGGCATGCCAATGGTGATTCTCAGCGGAAAGATGACCGCGGAAAGGATTGAAGCGGATGTACTTCAAGACGCACGGCAGCGGTGACCATCTGGTCGTGGCACTGCACGGCTGGACCGGCGATCACACGCATTTCGATGCGGTTGCACAACACCTGCCCGAGGGCGTGCGCATGGCGGCGTTCGACCTTCCCGGGTTCGGCCGCTCGCCCGCCCCGCAAAGCTGGGACATGCGCGACGTCGGGCGCGACCTGGCACAGGTGATCAACACGCTGCCGTACGAGACGCTTACCCTGCTGACCAATTGCAGCGGTGCGTACCCGGCGATTCGCGCGATTGAACACCTTGAGCGCAAGCCGGGACGGCTGGTGATGGTGGACAGCTTCGCCTACGCGCCGAAGTACTTTCGCGTATTCACCAACCGCAAGTGGGGGCACCACGCCTATCGCACCACGTTTGCAAACCCCGTGGGCCGCCGGTTGACCAACGCGGCGCTGCGCAAGCAGAAGCAGGGTGGGGGAATCACCGACGACTTCCGGCACGTCAATCACGAGAACACGCTAGCCTGGCTTCGCGCGTGCGTCGACTTGGGCGATTGCACCCAATTCGCTGACGTCGAGCTGCCCACACTGATCATCTGGGGCGAGGACTCATTCGGCGCGGTGCGAAAGAGCGTGCCGATGTGGCTCGAGACCTGGCCGCATGCGCAGACCCTTGAATTGAAAGGCGGCGGACACCTGGTGATCCAGGACTGCGCCGCGCAGATCGCACAGGCAGCCTTTGAACCGGCAGCCGTGCACGGAGCATGACATGAACAGTGAAATGCAAGCGCTGGTCCGGGAGTTGTCGCCGCGCATGGAGCACGCGCTGCTGGAGCACCTGCCCGTAACCGACAGCACAGGCGCCAAGGTGCTCAACCAGGCCGTGCATCACTCGGTGTTTGGCGGTGGCAAGCGCATGCGGCCGCTGCTTGCGCTGGTGGCGTCGCGCATGGTGGGGCTGGAGTCAGGCCATGCGCTGCGCATCTCGGCTGCTCTGGAGTATCTGCACACGTCGTCGCTGATCCTGGACGACCTGCCCTGCATGGACGACACGCCGGAGCGCCGTGGCCGCCCTTCGACGCACGTGAAGTTTGGCGAGGGCGTCGCGGTGCTTGCCGCCATGGCGCTGCTCAACCAGACCTACGCGCTGCTGGCGGACTTGCCGAACGGCGATCAGCTCGTGCGCCTGGCCTGCGAGTGCATCGGCCATCGCGGCATGGTTTCGGGCCAGACAATCGACCTTGTGATGGGGGCCGGCGCGCGCGCAGATCGTCGTCAGGAGCACTACCTGAAGACCACGGCGCTGTTTCGCCTGGCGTTGCTCACGCCCGCCGTGGCAGCCGGGGCCGCGCAAACGCAACGCGACGCGCTATCCGAGTTCGGGCGATGCGCCGGCATGGGGTATCAGCTGGTCGACGATGCGCACGACCTTGAAGACGACCGCGCCTGGGCAGGGTTGTCGGCAACAGAGCTGCACGCGCGGGCGGGCGGGTGGATTGAAAAGGCCAAGTCGCATCTGGTTGCAGGGTTCAGCGACACGCGCGAATGCCGGTTCCTGCTTGGGTTCGCGGACTGGCTGGTGGCGGGCGCGCAGGCATCCATGGCGAGCTAGACGAGGGGCGAAGTGAGCATCTTTGCAATCGCAATCATGGCACTCGCAGCCGGTGCACTCGGCGTTGTGGCGCTCAACGTGCTCGGGTGGCGGCGTGTCGGGAGCCACCGGTCCAGCGCTTCCGCAAGCGTGCTGATCCCAGCGCGCAACGAGGAGGCCAACCTCGGGCCATGCCTGGAAACGGTGCTCGCGCAGGCGGGCGTGCAGGAGATCATCGTTGCCGATGACCACTCCACCGACCGCACTCCTGAGATCATTCGTTCGTTCGCAGCTCGCGACGCTCGGGTGCGGGCGGTGCAACCGACAGAACTGCCGCGCGGATGGTGCGGCAAGAACCACGCATGCCAAACCCTGTCCCGTGAGGCAACGGGCGAATGGCTGCTGTTTCTTGACGCGGATGCGCGTCTGGCACCCGATGCCGTACCGCGCATGATTGCAGAATGCGAGAGGCGCAGCCTCACGTTCTTGTCCTGCTGGCCGCAGCTTGAGATGCGCGGGTTCTGGGAGCGGCTGCTGATGCCGCTTCTGAACTTCGTGCTGCTGACGTTGTACCCCGCGCCGATTGCGGCTTCGCGCAATGACAAGGCGCTGGGGCTCGCGCACGGCGCCTGCATTCTGGTGCGCGCGGATGTGTACGGCCAACTGGGTGGCCACGAGCCCGTGAAATCTGAACTGTTTGAGGACACGCGCCTCGCACAGCACTGGCGCGCGTGCGGCCAGCGCAGCCTGTGCCTGGACGGAACCGGCACGGTGCGCGTGCGCATGTATGACTCGCTTGGCGGCATCTGGGACGGGTTCCGCAAGAATCTGTTTCCTGCGTTCCGAGGGCAGACCGCGTTCTGGGCGTTCATGCTGTTTCACGCGTGTGTGTTTCTTGTGCCGTTTGCGCTGGCGTGGACGGCATTTGCCGGGTCGTTGTCCGGGTGGGTGTTCGCGATCGCAGCGGGCGCCGTGCTGCTTTCCCGAGTACTGCTCGCATTGCGTTTCCGGCACCCGCTCTGGTCTGCCCTTCTGCATCCCGTCGCTGAGCTTTTCCTGCTGGCCATTGGCATCGCCTCCTGGTGGCAGGTTGTCAGCGGCCGCGGCGTGCAATGGAAGGGGCGTCGCTACCGGCACGCCGGAAAGGAGCCGGCATGACCGCGCGCGTGGCCCTCATTGGCGGCGGGCTCGGAGGGCTGGCCACAGCGATCCGCCTGGCGTCGCGCGGCTACCGCGTAACCGTTTGCGAAGCGGGCCCCACGTTCGGCGGCAAGATGAACCGCTGGCAGCAGTGTGGTTTCACGTTCGATACCGGGCCGTCGCTGATCACGATGCCGCACGTGTTTCACGAAACGTTTGAAGCCGCGGGCGAGCGGATGGAAGACCATCTTGAGCTTGTGCGCCTCGACCCGGTCGCCGAGTACATCTGGCCTGACGGCACTCGCTTCCTGCACAGCACAAACCTGCCGCATTGGCTGGAAGTGATCCGGCAGCTTGAGCCCCGCGACGTGGACGGGTTTCTACGGTTTCTGCAACACGGCGCGCGGTTGTTCGAGCTTTCCAGCGAGACATTCCTGCGCCGCGGGATCGAACAGCCGCCCGACTGGCGGACTCTGAAGGCGCTGCGGCATATGCCGCTGCGTCACGCGTGGGGCAACTACGACGCGGCTGTGCGCGAGTTCTTCGTCAGCCCATACCTGCGGCAGATGTTCAATCGCTATCCGACCTACGTGGGCAGTTCTCCGTACCGCAGTCCAGCAACCTTGCTGGTGATTCCGTACCTGGAGCACGCCTTTGGTGGATGGTTCGTGAAGGGCGGGCTTTACCGCATCGTGGAGAGCCTGCTTGCTATCGCGAAAGCCAGGGGCGTAGATTTGCTGCCCAATGCCCCCGTGGAGCGGATCCGGCATGAGCGAGGGCGAGTAGCCGGCGTGCGCCTGTCAGACAACACGGACGTGGACGCCGACGTTGTCGTAATGAACGGCGACGCCAGCGCGCTGCCGCAATTGCTGGGCGAGTCGGACGATGTACTGCAGCCCGGGCATCGCAGCATGTCCGGGTTCCTGTCGCTGGTTGCCACCGGCGACGACATGCCGGAGTTGCATCACCACACCGTGTGCTTCAGCGCCGACTACCAGCGCGAGTTCGCGCAGATCTTTGATGAACAGCAGTTCCCCGCGGACCCGACCGTCTACATCAACGCCCCAAGCCGCAGCGACCGCAGCGTAGTGCCCGGCCGCGGTGAGACACTGTTCGTCATGGCCAACGCTCCCGCACGGTCCGAGCCGTGGGATGCATCCATGACGCAGGAAGCGTGGGAACGCGTGGTAGGCCGGCTGCGGCGTAGCGGCCTGCCCGATCTGCGCGACTCAGCCATGGCCATCGACCACTGGACGCCGCGCCGGCTGGGCAACCGATACTTGATGCCCGGCGGCGCGATCTATGGCCGACACAGCCACGGGTGGCGCAACGCGTTCCTTCGGCCGCGAAACAGGCAGGGCAAGAAGGGGCTGTACCTGGTTGGCGGCTCGTCGCACCCGGGAGGGGGCACACCGACAGTTCTGCTGTCCGCAAAGATGACTGCCAGCTTGATCGAGAGATATGAAAGCGCCTGACGTCATTCGAGGAATCCTCGTGTTCGCCTACGCCGTGTTGTGGGTGGGCGGAATCGTTTCGTACACGCTGATGGACGGGCCGCCGCAAGGCACGGCCTGGACGGCCCCGCTTTACCTGGCGCTGGCTGGAGCGCTGGTCTTCGCGTTCACCCGGGTTCGCGAGTGGGGCTGGCTTGCTGCCGGCGCGGGCATCGGTTTTGCGTCCGAACTGACCGGCGTGGCCTACGGCG
>CAZNBU010000239.1:0-5724 GCA_964571035.1 uncultured Planctomycetaceae bacterium
GCATTGAAGGTAAGGGTCGGGATGTCCCAGCTCCCGACGCCGCCGGGCAGGGTGTCCAGCAGCACGTCGGCGATCAGTACTTCCTGCGCGTTGCTGTTCACGGTGACTGCCGCGCCGGGGCCGGTCATGCTGCCGAACAGGATCGCGGCGCGAATCACCAGCCCCGCGCTGAAGGCCAGCGGCAGCCCGGATGCCGTGCCGCCCAGCGAAGCGGTTCCCATGCTGAACACGCGGCACTGCAGGGTCTCCAGGTCGCTTGCGCTGGCATTGAGGGTGTAGATGACAAAGAAGCGGCGCGTGTCGCCGGCCTGGAAGCTCGGCAGCGTGGCGAGGTTGAACGTGACATCGCCGTTGTTGCTGGTGAAGACCTGCGTGTCGATCAGCGTGTCGTTGGCGGCAACGAAGTCACCGCTGTTGTCGGAATCCCAGTACAGAGCCACGCCGGTCAGGTCGGCTGCTTCGTCGGCGGTGCCCTGGCTGTTGAGGGTAAGGCTGGCCGGTTTGTCATCCGGCCCCGCCGGGTAGCTGATGGTGAACGCGTTGCAGACCCCGGAAAGCGTCACAAACACCTCCTGTGCAGGAGTCGCGGAAACGTCCGCAAACACGAAGGAAGGGGTGCCGATGACAAGCCCGTTCATGGTCGCGCCCGTGGGAACGGTCTTGAACGATGAGGCGTCCACAGAGATGTCAGTGACCGTGAACTTGAAGTCCTGCCCAGGCAGCGCGGTGCCAGCCATCCGGGTCACGACAAAGTACCTGCGAAGTTCGTTCGGAGGGAAGCCTTGCTCGGATGTTTCTACGACAAAGTTGATTACGCCGTTGTCGGCCGGAAACGTCTGTCCCGCGCAAGCGAGGGTGTCGGCGGGATCAAACACACCCTGCGTACCGAGAGTGGGGTGGTCGCGGAAGACGCGGACATCCGTGAATGCGGCCGCATCATTGCCGGTGCCGGAGGCGGTGAGCTCAATGTTGGTCAGCGTAGGCCCAGGTGGCTGGTTGTTGGACTCAATGGTGAACGTGCCGGCCTGGCGTCCCGTGCCGCCCGGCCCCTGGTCGTTGGCGAACACGGAAACCGCAGTGCCGGCGGTGGCCGCCACCGTCAGCGTTGGGCCGAGTGGAAGCTCGACGTTCATCGTGGATTGAATTTCGGCCTGCGTCCGCGCGACGGTCCAGAACCGGAACTCGTCGAGCGCGCCGTTGAGATAGTAGGTGGATGCCGGGTCGAGGCGCGCGACGATCAACCCGGCACCGGTGATGTTCGGCGTGTAAGGGCCGGACGCGCTTTGTACACCGTCCATGTATCCGGTGATCGTGCCCGCGGTCGGGTTGTACACGAACGCAAAGTGGTGCCAGGTGTTGAGGATGCTCCCCGCATTGATGCTGAGCGCCGTACCAATCCCGTCATTCGCGCCAGCCAATTGAATCGAGTTGCTTGTGTTGGCCCAACTGCACCTGAGGTTGTTAAAGCTCGTGCCGACATTGTCGCCGTCGGCAAAGATGTACATCAAGCTGTGTACCGTCGGACGAAACCAGAACTCGAATGTCCAAGCCTGGCTGCTCGGCAGGCTAAGCGGGGTACCCGCGGAGATGAACTGCGAGCCTGTAAAGTTCAGGGCCGACGTGCCGACCTGCCCAGGTGTCACCCAGTTCGGCGTGCCGCTGATTGCCGGAGAAGCCGAACCAATGCCTGGGGAAGCAGTGTTGGCTGTTGTCGTGCCCGAGCCTTCATTGAACTTGTAGTAGACGTTCTGCGGAACCTGCGCCGAAAGCGCTGTCGTGAGAAGGCAAACCGCGAGAACAACACCAACAACCGGCGGCAGTCGCCGCTGCGCAGCTAGGGTAGACATCACAACCTCATTGTTCCGGAGTCTTGCCTACGGGTCCCGACTTTGCCGGCTTCGGGAACGCCGACTCTTACACGCACCACTGCTCTGCTACGACACTCACGTTCGGATCGCCAACGCCGTGCCTCACCAGCGCGATCATACGAGCGAACCGCGGGCGACTGCAAGGAAAAGCGATGCAGGCCGCCATCCACGTTGCTCACCATTGGTGGCGATCCCGGGCCTCAAACGGAACGGCACCCTATGAGCCGGGCTCAATCTTGCGGGTGTCGCTGTGGCCGATGGTTCGGCCTTTGCGGGCCGGGCTTCTTTTGTGGAAGTCGACGATGTGGCGCACCGCGTCGTCCACGTCGCTGGTGCTATGGAACAGGTCGAGGTCTTCCGGGTTGATGTGCCGCCACTTGTCGCACATCGTGGCCTTCATCCAGTCGAACAAACCCTGCCAGTAGTCCATCCCGAACAGCACGCACGGGATGCGCCGGATCTTCAGCGTCTGGGTCAGTGTCAGCACCTCGAACACTTCATCCATCGTGCCGAAACCGCCCGGCATAAAGATGAAGCCTTCGCTGTACTTCACGAACATTACCTTGCGGATAAAGAAGTAGCGAAAGTCCACCAGCGTCTTGGCGTACGGGTTGGCTTCCTGCTCCATGGGCAGGTCGATCGCCAGGCCCACCGAGTCGCCGCCTGCTTCAGCCGCGCCGCGGTTGCCGGCTTCCATCACGCCCGGCCCGCCGCCGGTGATCACGCCGTACCCGTTCTCGACCAGCCTGCGCCCGATCTCGACCGTGGTTTTGTACAGCTCGTCGTCGGGATGCGTGCGGGCGCTGCCGAAGATGGAGATGCACTTCCCCACCCGGCTTAGCGTGTCAAAACCCTCAACAAATTCAGCCATGACGCGGAACACCTGCCAGGTATCCCGCAGCCCCTCAATCACTTCGGACTTGCGCATTGCGGCCCTCTCGGCAGCGCCCTCGCGTCAGGTTCGCGAGGCGTTTATCTGCCCGGTTAGTGTGGTTTGATCGCCGATTCTGGATTGCGGATTTTGGATTGAACTACGACGTCAGTACCCGCCCAATCCGCAATCTAAAATCCAAAATCCAAAATCGACCAGCGCAACCCGTTCCTTCCGTACGTTGGCGGCCGCTCAAACCTGACATGCCCCAGGGCCCGGAAGGGCGATTTGACGTGTGGCACAATCCAAAAAGCGGATTCCGGACTCAATTGGACATACCCCGAACCCTTCATGCGTTAACCCATCGGGGCGGCGAAGTTTACGGCTGCCCACGGCAGTGTCCAGCTAAGGCAATAAGCCCGGCGATTCACCGGGCGTTCACGAATGACAGACGGGATCGAGGATGTATAAACACGCAACTGACAACCTGATCACAGCTTACGCCCCTGCCGGGAGGCAGGCTGACGAAGAGACGATGACCAAACACGCGCCCAAGAGCTCAGACGAGTTCGAGTACATCAACTGGCTCCGCACTGAGCTCCCGCCGGCTGGCCCCAACCTTGAGGTCGGCCCGGGCGACGATTGCGCCATTCTGCGCGTCTCGCAGGACAAGCTCGCGCTGAAGATCGACACCGTCATCGAAGGCCGCCACTTCCTGCTGCACGAAAAGGGCGTCAAGCGCCCCGCGGTGCTCGGCCCAGCCGCCACGCCCGAAGAAGTCGGCCGCAAAGCCGTCACCCGCTGCCTGAGCGACCTCGCCGCCATGGGCGCCACGCCGGTTTCGTGCATGGTCTCGATGACCCTGCACAGCGGCGCGCCCGTCAAGCTGCGCGAGGAGCTGTTTCTGGGCATGAGCAAAACCTGCGCGACCTACGGCCTCTCCTTGGCTGGCGGCGACACGCAAAGCTGGGACGGCCCGCTGTGCCTTACTGTCGCGATGATCGGCGAAATGCAGACCGTGCGCCCAGCCCTGCGCGCGGGCGCGGCGCCTGGCGACGTCATCGCCATCACCGGCAGCCTGGGCGGCAGCATCCTCGGCAAGCACCTGCGCTTTGAGCCGCGTATCGCGGAAGGCCGCTTTCTCGCTGAGCGCGGCGTGAGCGCGATGATCGACATCAGCGACGGCCTGAGCGGCGACATCACCCGCATCTGCGAAGAGTCGGGCGCGCGCTTCAAGGTGGGCGCGGACATCGCAGCCGAAGCGGTGCCTGTCAGCAAGTCCGCCCGCCGTCTCGCCAAGCTCGAGGGCATGGGCGCTGAGCGCGCGCTGTGGCACTCGCTGCACGATGGCGAAGACTACGAGCTGATGTTCGTCGTGCGCCCCAACCGCTGGAAGCAGATCGTAAAGGAATGGCCGTTCGACGTGCCGATCCGCGCGCTGGGCGTAATGCGACCACTCGGCAAGGGCGAATCCATGGTGCGCATCCTCAAGAAGGGTGAGCCGGAGGCGCTTGAGGTAATGTCCTGGGTCGCGCAGCTGTGAGGCTGAGTCGATAGTTGATGGTGAACTACAGAGGCGCGGTCCTGCGGGATCGCGCCTTTTCCTTATCAACTATCAACCATCGACCACCAACTCCCTCCCCAATCCTGTCCGCCCGACAGTGGCCTGCCCGTATCAACTACTTGTGCGGAGTGCCAAGCCCCATCATGTTGGGGTCCTCGCCGATTCCCGGCGATTTCGGCGGACAAGTGGCTGGGAGGCGTGCTACAATTTCGTTGACCCAGTTCAAACGCCGGCGCGGAGGTGATGTATGCCGACGCTCGTCCTGAACAGCCCATCGGCTCAGGCAACGATTCAGATTGGCCGTATCCTCGGCACGTGTCTGCCGCGTGGCAGCTTCGTGGCGTTGGACGGCGTGCTGGGTTCAGGCAAGACCCAACTGGTGAAAGGCATCGCGTGCGGCCTCGATGAAGGCGGTTGGGCCGGCCTGCGCAGCCCCACGTTCACGCTGATGCTGAGCTACCACGGCGGGCGCTGCGTGCTGCACCACGTGGACTTTTATCGGTTGAATGAAGCGCCCGAGCTGCCGGGAGAAATCCTGGAAGCCATGAACAACGAACGCGCGATCACGGTCGTCGAGTGGGCCAGCATCTGGCGAGACGTATGGCCCGCGCGCTACATGCACATAAGCATAGAGGTAGAAGACGACGACAAGCGCCGAATAACCATAGACGACCCGTTCAACCACTGCACAGAGATGGCCAGGAATCTCGAGCAATACATAGCCGCCCCAGCCGAAACCTGATTGAATCCGCAACCGGAGGCGATCATGACGCGCAAGATCCTGCCGGTACTCACGCTGCTGTTTATGGGGTGTGCCTCAACGGGACCCGCAGGTGAAGTAGACGGCAGCCTGCCACCTGTCGCCGAGCCTGCTCAACAGGAAGAGACGCCTCGTCAACGCCGCGCCTCGAAGAACGATTCCGATTGGCCGCAGTTCGAGGTGAGGAGACGGCTGGGCGGCGAGCCTAGATCGTTCATTCAGCGCGAAGGTCAGCCACAGCGGTGGGGACCGGCAGAGGGCTACGTGAAGAAGGACCCATTCGAATCCGGGATTCCCGTCTTTCCAGGACCAACCCCAAGAACCAAAGACGGGTGCGCGCCAATGATGCCGTACAACCCAGAGGACGTCGGCGATCCGATTCGTCCAGAGTGGCAATAGTTTGCACGGGTTAGCCGCTTGCGAGGAGAGGACACGATGAAACCAAAGCTGTGCTGCGTGCCGATCCTGATTCTCGTGGCCGGATGCACCTCGGCGCCACAACCCGATAGCATGAGTAAGCCGAGACAGCACGATGAGACTTCGTCGCGGCAGGTGTCCGCGCCAACAGACGGCGAAGGGAGCTGGACGCTTCAGATGCGCGTCCCAGTGCCAAACCCAGGACAGTCCACGCTGCCCAACGCGCCGCCGCGAGCTCGAATCT
>CAZNBU010000240.1:0-5714 GCA_964571035.1 uncultured Planctomycetaceae bacterium
GATACGCCGAGCCATCAACCGCCGCCAACAAGCCGCCCGCCAAGCCCGCCAAAGCATCCTCGCCCGCATGGCTGAGTGCCCGGAGTGCTAGGCCGAACGACAACCCCCGGCATGGCGCCGGGGGTTCCATTTGCCGCTGCGCAGGGCCTTTACTTGTCGGTGCGCACCAAGCAGGTGAATCTTTCGTTCTTATGGTCCCCACCCAGGAACAGGAGATCGCCGTTGCCCTTTGGGTCGCGCGCGAAAGCGAGGTTCTGGGTTTCCCAATCGAGGCGCCCGCTGTTCGTCACGCGAAGGATGAACAGGTGTGGATTGCCCATGAAATTCACCAACATGAACCGCTGCTCGACCTTCCTGTCGCCGTTCGTGCGAGTGTACTTGCCCATTGCGTAGATTTCGGAAATCGCGCGCTCGAATGCGTCGGTTTCGTTAGCCCGGCCTCCCCTTGAGCGCATCTGCGACAGAAACTTGTCCGCCTCGGACAGAAGCAGTTTGGGTGTCTCGGTATCTTTCTCGTCGAACTTCTCGAACGTGCATACCGTGGCGTCTTCGGTGTTCCCGGCGATCATCTCGGTCACGTCCTTGTTGGGTTTCCACTCGCCCCAGATTTCCAGCGCGGCAAGACACTCTCCGTTGTTCACCCCCTTGGCCTTGCCTGACGGTTCGGGTTGCGGGTCCTGGCCAAGCGCTATTCCCGCCAAGGCTGCCAGGCAAAGCACACATGCTGCGCACAACGCTGCACTCATCCTCATGGCACTACCCTCCATTTTCGGGGCCGGGGATTGTGGTTTTCAGTCGGGCTTCGCCTCGACGCGCTTCAATGCGCGAAACGGATTTTTGGGGTTCTCACTGCCGATGAACAGCAAGCCGTTCTTGCCGGTGCTATCCCGAACGAAGTGAATTCGTGCGAGCTGCAATCCGCCATTGGGACCGGATGTACGAAACGCAATCATCGGCTCACCGAAGGCTGACACAACGGCGAAGTCCGAATCCGTCGTGGTGTCGTCGCCATCCTGCTGTACCTTGAGCACTCCGGTTGCATAGACAGCCTTTATCGCCGTGAGGAGTTCCTTGTCTTCGGGTCTGGATTCCTCAGCCGTTTCGATACCTTCGGCCATCTTGGTCAGAGCATCGGTGATGCGCGCCGTCGCTTCTTCGTTTTTCTCGAAGAGGAGCTTGGCGCCTTTCGAGCGCAGCTTGGTGTCACTCAACCGGTTGCACAGTTCCTGATCGTACTCCCAGGTTCCCCAGATGTGCTGAGAAAGGAGGTTGCGCTTGGTTTTGACCAAGTTCACGCGCTTCGGCACGTCCTGCGCGGGCGCGGGTTCTTCCTGCCCGAAAACGTGGCTCGCCAGCGGCACAAGAACCGCCGCTAGTGCCAGTGTGGCTACGACGATCGCAACCGATGTCTTCATCACCTAGTTCCTCTCGCTGATTTTGCGGCTGTCCTATTGCGTAAGAATGCGCTCGCGGCGCTTTGCTAGCTCGCTGCGGTACTTTTCCCGGGCTTCGATGGCGGCTTTGCGTTTGTCCTTGTCCGGGTCGTCGGGGTATTTCACCCGGTGGTGGTACATGCTGGCTAAGCTGGCGACGAGGCTGTCCTCTACCACCTTCCACTCGCTGATTGTGATGTCGCACTCGTCGAACTGGCCGTCGAGCAGCTTGTCGATGATCGCCGTGTGCACCATGTTGCGGATGTCGTCCGGGTGCGTCACTCCGCCGGCGAAGCGGCTTCGCGCCGTGGCCTCCACCTGGTCGGCGATCGCGGCAATCGCGCTTTCCTTGCGTTGCGGCTTGGGGCCGGGGTACCGAAACTGGCCCGGGTCGATCGTCTCGCCTTCCTGCGCCTGCTCTTTGGCCTTGTAGTAGAAGTATTTAATGACGCTGGTGCCGTGGTGGCCGGTAATGAAGTCCTCCAGCACGCGCGGCAACTTGGCTTTGCGCGCCATCAGCACGCCGTCACTTACGTGGCTCAGGATGATCAGCGCCGACATCATCGGGCTAAGCCGGTCGTGCAGCAGCTTTGATTCCGGCTCGTTCTCGGTGAAGTATTCCGGGCGCACCATTTTGCCGAGGTCGTGAAACTTGATGCCGACTTCGCCCAGCAGCGCGTTCGCGCCGATGGCCTGGCACGCGCGCTTGGTGAAATTCGCGACGTTCTGTGTGTGCTGCCACGTGCCCGGCGCGCGCTGCTGCATCAGCGTGATCAGCGGGTGCTCGCCCTCAAGCAACTCGATCAACCGCAGGTCGGTCGTGATCTGGAAGACGCGCTCGAACACCGGCAGCAGGAAGGTGCTGAACACGCCCACCGCGGCGCCCATCACGATTGAGCCCAGCGCCCAGAACAGCAGCTTCATCCAGTCGAATTCACCGGCGACCGACCACACACGCTCCACGCCGATCAGCCACAGCGCGACCACAATCAGCGCCGAGGCCAGCCCGCCCGCGACGCCCACAAGCGCCAGCTTGTAGCGCGAACGCAGGTTGCGGGTGAACAGCACAGCCGTCAGCGCGCCCGCCAGCGCAACCGCGAGCGGGATCGGGTGGAACTGCCCGGCTGAAAGCAGCACCACGGCGTTGCCCAGCGCCGTGAACAGCAGCGCGTCGATGGCAAAGCGCTGGTCGAACACGACAGCGTACGCAATGCCGCACAACAGCAGCGCGCCCAGCAGCACGCCCGGCGTGACCGCCGACTGAATCACCTCGGGCGCGCGCTCCGCCACGATGACAGCCATGGTCTGCGTAACGGCGGCGGAAAGCAGGACGCTTGAGCCGTAGAACATCTGCTTGCGGCGCTCGCGAAACAGCTCGCGGCGGAAGCGATTGAGGTAGAACCCGTACAGCGCAACGAATCCGATCACCAGCATCGCCTGGCCGGCTACCCGGTCGGGGCGCAGATTGTCGTAGGGCGCCATGATGACGCCCATCATCAGGATCACGAAGGTGCCGGCCCCGATCAGCCGGGGGGTCCAGACAGACCAGTCGATGGCGGTTTGGGCGCGCTCGTGCTCGCCGAGACGCTCTTCGATGAGGGCGTACTTGCGCTCGTCGAGGTCGGAAAAGGCCATGCGGTTTCCGTTACAGCCCCTGATGAGGCATCCCGGAAGTATACCACCGGAGCCGACGCGTAAAGATGGTGTGTACCGGGAACAGGGCGGTCAGAATTTTCAGGATGCAAAGGATTCAAAAGAAGTTGCGGGTGGCACAGGCAGAACGGGCTTCCTCTTAATCCTGTCCATCCTGACTGCAGTTGCCGTTCAATCGAAGCGGAACTTGTCGACCACCGTTAGCATGGTTGCCAGTTCGTTGTCCTGAACCTCGCCCAGCACACGCTCCAGAAGTTTTTCGAATTCGGGGTCGATGCGTGCCAGCAGGCGCTGGCCGGCGCTGGTGATTTCCACCAGGTTCTTGCGGCGGTCCGAGTGCCCCTTACGCCGCACAAGCCGCCGGTCTTCCAGCTTGTCGAGAATCCAGGTCGTGTTCGCCCGGCTTGCGATCAGGCGCTCCGCGAGCTCCGCCTGTGTCAGCGCTTCGCCGCGTCGCTCGGCGCCGCGCAGGATGCGCAGGCCGTTGTACTGCGATTCGGTAAGCTCAAAGCGTCTCACCAGGTTGGTTACCGCGCGGAAAAGCTGGTTGGCTGTGAAAATGATGCGAGCGATGGCGCGGCTGCGCCGGATGTAGTTGTCGTCCACGACTCCCCCCGACCACAGTGATTCTGCGGTAGTTTAGTGTGGAATGATCTCATGGGAAGAGGTCTGATGATGATTCCGGCCGTAACTTGTGGTAGATTCAGGGTTAAGGCGCGGTAGCCCGCGCCGGCTATGGCGGCTGAATGAATGACAGACCCCCGCGCATACTCAGCGGTTCGTTACAAACTTGATTACTCGCGGCTACGGCGCCAGATCAAAGGCTCCGTGCGCGACGATGAAATCGCGCGCGCGCTGTACGCCAGCAGCGCGAGCGTGGTCGAGGTGTGGCCTAGCTGCGTCGTTGAGCCCGTGGATGCCGACGACGTGATCAAGACCGTCGCGTTTGCGCGCGAGCACCAGGTGCCGATCACCTGTCGCGGCGCCGGCAGCGGGGTCGCCGGCCAGTCGCTGGGCCAGGGGATCATCCTCGACTTTGCCGTGCACATGAACAAGGTGCTCGAGGTTAACCCGGGCAAATTCTATGCGCGCGTTCAGCCGGGTGTGGTGAAAGACAATTTCGACGCCGAGCTTGGCATGTTCGGCATGTTCTGGCCGCCCGACCCCAGCAGCAGCCCGTGGTGCACGGTCGGCGCGATGATCGCCAACAACAGCGGCGGCGCCAAGTCAATCCGCTGGGGCACGTCGAAGGACTACCTGCTTGAGCTCGATGTCGTGCTGGCGAGCGGCGAGCGCGTGACGCTGCGGCCCCTGCCCGTGTATCAGGACGGGCGCATCGGGTTTTCGTCCGACGCGACGGAAGTGGAGATGTGGCTGGCCAAGGAGACGCTGGCGATCGCGCGCGACAACGCCAAGTTGCTTGCGCGCGAGCGGCCGGAATCAACGCGCAGCAGCAGCGGGTACAACGTGTTTGAGCTGTTGCACGGGCACATTCTGGACGACGTGCAGAAGTACTATCCGCGCGTGGAGACCGACCCTGAGGTCGGCGCGGGCAAGACCGGCGTGCTGGATATGCCGCGGCTGTTCAGTGGCAGCGAGGGCACGCTAGGCATCCTGCTTGAGGCGAGGGTGCGCGTGCTGAACCTGCCGAAGCACCAGGCGGGGCTCACGCTGCACTTTGATTCGAACGAGCGCATGGCGGAGGGCGTGGTCAAGCTGCTGGAGACGCGGCCGACCAAGCTGGAAGTGCTCGACCGCAGCTTCATTGATGTAGCCGCGAAGTCTGATCCCAAGCTGGCGGAGGGCGTGCCGGATCAGCTGCAGTCGATGCTGATAGTCGAGTACTGGGACGACACAGCCGAGGCCACGCGCAAGTCGGTGGACGAGGCGATGGCGCTGTGCGTCAACGACGGCCCGGCGTTCGGTGGCGAGGCGGCTTACGACGCCAAGCAGCTCGACAAAGCGTGGACCGTGCGCAAAGTGGCAAGCCCGATCTTGTCGCGCGTAAAGGGAGACCTGAAGCCGACGCGTTGGATTGAAGATTGCGCCGTCCCGCCGTGGAAGCTGCCGGAGTTCATCCGGCGCTTCAAGCAGATCTGCGAGGACAACGGGTTCACCGCGCACCTGTTCGGCCACGGCGGCGAGGGCAACCTGCACGTCAACCCGTTCGCCAATGCCAAGGACGCCGAGCATCGCGCGCGCATGCGCAAAGCCGCGGACGAAGTGTTCGCGATGGTCAAGGAATTGAAGGGCACGATCAGCGGCGAACACGGCGACGGGGTGATGCGCACGCCGTACCTCAAGCAGATGTACGGCGAGGTGTACCCGATCTTCGTCAAGATCAAGGAGCTGTTTGACGAGCGCTACCTGCTCAACCCGCTGAACAAGGTCACGCGCGAGAACGGGCGCAGCATTACCAGCTTCCTGCGCGTGGGGGAGGACTACCGGCGCGTCAGCACCGGCACGATTCTCGACCGCCCCGACGTGCAGGAGGAGATCGAAAAGTGCCACGGGTGCGGCAAGTGCCGCAACTACTGCCCGCTGATGCGCGTGGGCAAGGAAGAAAAGTACAGCGCGCGCGCCAAGGCCAACCTGCTGCGCGGCGTGGTGGCCGGGCGCCTGGATGTC
>CAZNBU010000241.1:0-5706 GCA_964571035.1 uncultured Planctomycetaceae bacterium
GGGAGTGGTTCGGCACCTCAATGCCGACGGTGCTCTTGCCCACCTGCGTCACGAAGCGCACGCCGGAGACGCGCAGGTTCAGCGCGAGGTTGTCCTTTACGCGCTGGATCTTGCTGAGCATGACGTCGGGCGGAATCTCGATCTCGTACGTTGTAACCGTCGGGCCGGGCACCGCGTCTACCACTCGGACCTCCATGCGGAAGTGCGCGAACGTGGCGCGAATGATCTCGCCGCAGCGCGTGATTTCAGCGCGGGTGCGGTTGTTGTCCTTCTTCTTGGGCGCGTTCAGGTTCGCCACTTCCGGCAACCGGAACGAGACCAGCGCGGCTTCCCATTGCTCGGCGTTCACGGCTTCCACCGGCGCGGGCGCGGGCTTGGGCACAGCCGGGCGGCGCGCGCCGACGGTCTGCGGCGCGGGGGCTTCCGGCGCGCCGGGGATCAGGGTCGGGTCAGGATCGAAATCCAGGACGTCTTCGTCATCCTCTGACTCGTCGGAGTCGTCCTCGACTTCGTCGGCGTCTGACTCGTCCGCATCCTTGCCGCGCTTGAACAGGCGCGTGACCCAGTTGCCACCCGGCCCGGCGTTCTCTTCCACTTCTTCGGGCAGGATGGGGTCCGGGATCGCGGGCGGGGTCAGCGGGCCTGAGATCGCGTCCTCGTCATCGCCCAGCGGGTGCAGCAGGTCGCGGATGATCGGGTAGAACAGGATGTCGGTCGCCAGCAGGAAGCTGAGCAGCGCGGTGAACGCCAGCACCAGGTACGCGCCGGTCATGCCGAAGCTGCCTTGCAGCAGGCCGAAAATCGTGGTGCCGATCACGCCGCCGCGGGACGGCATGATGCCGCTGTCGGCGTAGCTGTCGCCGAACAGTGCGCTGAAGGTGATCACCAGCATCACCGTGCCGATCAACCGCACCGGCCAGTCGGCGGCTTTGCGACGGAAGAAGATCAGCGTGGCGTAGACGCCCAGCACCCCCACCAAAAGGTAAGTACCGACGCCAAGGAACGTGTACCCCACATGCACAGCCACCGCGCCGACGATGCCGCCGAGGTTGTTCGGTTGATCGTTGACGGGCCATACGGCGCCGGGAAGGTCGGCGGGGTCGTACGAGACAATACTCAGGATCATGAACGCAACGACCAGCAGCAGCGAAAGCGCCGCGCACTCCTGCAGCAGCTCCTTGTTCAGCAGGCGCCGCACGCTGGAGTAAGCCATGGATTCACTTGAACTGAGCGCTTTGCCGGCCATGCAACCTCCTGAGACAGCAATCCGTCCGCGCTGGCACGGACCACACCCGGATTCGGCAAAGGAGTAATGATTTCTTGAGGCGGATTGAGTCGGGCCCGGAAGTCGCCCACGAACACCCACACGCGGGAGTGTGATTCACGGCGAGTCGCTGTGCGTCCACGCGCCTTTCGCGGGGTCGTAGCGCGAAACCCGGTCCAGCAGGCCGTAGGCGACGTTGTCTTCGCCGCCGATCACGTAGATCAACCCGTTTAGCGCAACGGCGGCGGTGCGGTGGGTCTTCACCGAAGTTGGCGCGACCATCGTCCACGTGTCAGCGGCAAAGTCGTAGCGCAGCAGCGGGATGTCCCCGTGGTCACGGTCGCCGAATACGTAGACCGACCCGCCGACGACGGCGCACCCGGCGAACAGCCGCCCCTCCGGCATGCGCGCGCCCTCGCGCCACTTGTCGGCCCGCGTGTCATAGATGTAGGTGCTTTGCAGGTCGCCAAACCCGCCCGCGACTACAATCTCATGGCCGACGACCGCCATCGCATGGCCGTGGCCATCCACCGGGGCGTTGGTTCCGCGCGCCCAGGAGTCGGTCGCTGGGTCGTAGATGTCGACAACCGCGGTGTTTTCGAGATGCTCCCGCCGCTCCATGCCGCCGATGACGTAGATACGGCCATCGACAGTGACGCCCGCCATCCGGTTGCGCGGCGAGCGCATGGGCGCCGCACTGGTCCACAAACGACGCGCGGGGTCGTAGCAGTCCACCTCAGCGCCGGTGGACCCCTTTTCCATGATCCCGCCGATCAGGTAGATCCGCCCACTCGCCGCGGCTGCGACGTGGAAGCATCGCGCGCGAGGTATATCGGGCAGCGGGTCCCAGGTGTTGGCGCGCGGATCGTAGCGCCAGCAACGCTTCTCAAGCTCGGGCGCGACGCCGCCAAACACGTAGATGAACCCGCCAAGGACACAAGCCGCGTTCGCTTCTACGGCAATCGGGTAGGCGGCTGGCGGGCCCGAGGGCGCCACCGGCTCCGCGGGTACGCGGGCAACGCAACCGGCAAGCAGTACCGCAAACAAGATCAGTGTTTTTCCCACTGGAGGCCTTTGAGTGACTTGAAGCGATCCTTCATCACACCCAGCGCTTCCGGGTTGTCGTCCACCAGGATGAAGTCGCGACCCAGCTCGGTGCATGCGGCGCCTGTGGTGCCGCTGCCCGCGAAGAAGTCGAGCACGGTATCGCCGGGATTGCTGCTGGCGGTGATGATGCGGCGCAGCACCCCCAGCGGCTTCTGCGTGGGGTAGCCGGTCTTTTCGTGGCCCGAGGTCGGGACGATGGTGTGCCACCACACGTCCGTGGGCAGCTTGCCGCGCGCGGCTTTCTCCGGGCCGACCAGCCCGGGTGCCATGTACGGTTCGCGATCTACCTCGTCACTGTTGAAGACAAAGTTGTCCGGGTCCTTCGCGTAGAAGAAGATCGTGTCGTGCTTGCTCGGCCAGCGGGTCTTCGCGCGCCCGCCGTAGTCGTAGGCCCAGATGATCTCGTTGATAAACGATTCGCGCCCGAAGATGCGGTCGAGCAGCATCACCTTGCAGTAGTGCGCCTCGCGGTAGTCGATGTGAAAATAGAGCGAGCCGTCGGGCGCCAGCACGCGGTGCGCTTCCGTAAGCCGCGGCTCAAGGAACGCCAGAAAGTCGTCGTACGAATCGGCGTAGGTCTTTTCGGCGACCGCCTGCGTCTTGTAGCGCAGGCCTTTGAACCCGCCCCGATCGCCGTTGGCGTCGCGGGTTGTCTTGATCGTCCTGCGCCGCCGTCTTTCGCCCGTGTTGAACGGCGGATCGATATAGATCAGCCGCACCGAAGCATCCGGCATCCCACGCAGCACCTCAAGATTGTCACCCTGGATGATTCGACCAGCCATGGGCGCATGCTAGCAATGCACGCGACAGGCGGTGATACCCTCAATCCGCCTTTGCCAGCGCGGCGTCGATGGCGTCGCCTGCGCCGTGCAGGCTTACCCACCGGGCGCCGCTTAGCTTGCCGACGTTCGGCAGGGCGAACCCGGCCAGATGCACGCCCTCGACCAGCGCCACGTGGCCCTGCGGCAGCACGCCCTTGAACCCGAGCGCCCCTTCGCGCAGATCGGCTGTGTAGGCGGTGCCGTCGAAGTCAGCCAGCACCAGCGGCTGACCGTCGGCAAGCTCGCTCGGCCACAGCTTGGCTGCACGCTCGCGATAGGCGGTCGCGCCGACGTGCAGCAGCGCGTGCTGGCCCTGGATGTGCAACAAGCGCGCGATGCGCGTCCCCTCGCCGATCATCTCGACGCGGTAGCTGCTGGCGATCTCGGGCCCCGCGGGCTCGAACGCCCAGGCCGGGCAGAGCACAAGCACGTCACCCTTTTCGCTGACGTGCACGATCGCGCCGGCAGTCTTGCGCTCGCGCTGCTGCGCCTGGTCACCCACGCGCGTGGTGATGGTCGCGCGGACTTCGCACAGCCACACCGGCCGCACGCTCAGCGGGCGCGCGAGCGGCGGCGGCTTCAGCGCGGGGTCGGGCTCGGGGCGGGATGCCAGCCCGATAAAGCGGCTGTTCGGTTGCGCCGGCGCGCCGGCTGTGGCCGTGCGGTCGAAGTTGAGCACCGCGCTGCCGAGGCGACTGTCAATCCAGAAGCGCGAGCCTTCGCGCACCAGCGATGCGTGCTCGGTGGCGATGCGCGCCGTGACGACCACTGTGCCGCCATCGTCGGCAACGTTGTCCACGCGCCCGACAATCTGGTCGCCGTACACCACCGAGTCGCGCGGCGCGATGCCCTTGCCGTCGCTGAACTGCACCTCCACGGTAAGGCCACTGCCGCCATGCTCATACAGCACCCACACACCAGCGGCGACGCCGCCTGTTATCAGGAGCATGACAACGATGCCGATGATGATTCGGACGAGACGCATGCGGGTCACAGGTTAGCGAAAGACGGGCTCGCGCAAAGGCTGGCGGATGTTTGGAACGGCAAAAGCTGCCTCGCGCAGAGATCGCAGAGCGCGCGGAGAACTGCAAAGGCAAGAAACCACGGGTGCACACGGATAAACACTGATAAGAAACTCGTGTTCACCTGTGTTTACCCGTGGTTGCAGTGGTCCTTTCTCTGCGTGCTCCGCGGTCTCTGCGCGAGATTGCTTTTCCTGAAGCCTGCTACTTGAGGTCCAGCCCGCGGCGCCAGGCGAATGAGCGGGCGTACTTTTCAGCGATCTTTTGCACGTCGGATTTGGGCAGCCTGGTTCGTGCGCGGATGATCTGTGTGGCGCGCGGCGCGAAACCGCGTTGCGCCCAGCGGAAGAACGCCATCACCGCCAATGCGACCATGAACAGGATGATCCACAGCGGCAGCGGGTCAATTTCGAGCTGGCCGGTGATCTGCGCGGCGAACTGGAGTTGCAGCACCCATTGCGCGAGGAACGCCACGACGACCGCAAACAGGACGATGCCCGCGGATGGCGCCATCGCCTTGTTCAGCCTGTCGCTGCCCGGGAATCGGGGCGCTCTCATGACACACTCTGCCTTCGCCGGACGCGGGCCACCACAATCCAACAGACCGCGCCCGTTACTGAGTACGTCGCGGCCAAGCCTCCCCAGAACCATTTCAGGTCTTGGAGATCCAGTAGGTACATCAGCAACGGAACACCGAACGCCACGAAGCACGCGCAGGCGACGATGAAGTTGGTTAGCCGGTCGGCCCAATCATTGTTCGTTGCCTCGTTGGCCATTCGTTGCTCTACGCAGCGTGATTGCGGCACGTCCAAACGGCAATCCAGAAAACCGCCGCGAGCGCGAGAATCAGTGCCGATTGCCCAAAGAACCAGTACCATTCACGCAAACTGAACAGGTAGGTAGCCAGCGCGCCCGCAAGCGACACCACCACTACGCTACCTATCGCCAAGCTCGCGACCCGCCCTGCCCATCTCTTCTTCGCTGCCGCCGCCACGATCCGCTACTTGACCCGTCGCTTGCGCTCCGGGCTCCTGTTTTCATGCTTTGACGCCCATCTTGTTGCCGCAGTTTACGCAGAACTTGGCGTCGGGCTGGTTTTCTGTCTGGCACTCTGAGCACTTGGGTTTGGTGCCCATCTTGAACCCGCACTCCCCGCAGAATTTGGCGTCCGCCTTCAGGCTCGTGCCGCAGCTTGGGCAGCGCTTCTCTACCAGCATGGCTTCGCCGCAATGGGTGCAAAAGCGCGCGCCCTTTTCGTTTACGCCCTGGCACTTGGGGCATGCGATGTAGTCCTCGGGCTTCTTGCCCTGCTGTTGCAACTGCTGCGCCTGCCCCTGCTGCAACTGGTTGAACATCATGCCGGGCATCATCATGCCCATCATCATGCCCGCGCTGTTGCCGGTGCCCGGGTTCTTGGCCATGTCGCGCATGGCATCCGCCATCTGGAACTGCGCGTACTTGCCCACGTCGCCGATCGCACCCATTTCGGCGC
>CAZNBU010000242.1:0-5685 GCA_964571035.1 uncultured Planctomycetaceae bacterium
AAACGGATGCCAGGCCCCGCGCCTTGCTCGGGATCACCAACCTGACGCCCCTCGGCGTTGCCGTCACCGCCGCCGTGGCGCTGGCTGCAGTCATTACCGGGTTCTGGCTTGACGCCCAAACCGACCTGCAACAGCCAATGCTGTTCTGGCCCTTCGTCATCTTCGGCTTGGCCGGCACCACGCTTGGCCTCGGGTTCGGGATGCGCAACGACCCGCACGTCGGCCGCAACCTGCTGCCTTCGTTCGGCGCGCTGCTGGCCTGGCGCTTCAGCTACTTCCCGTTCATGGTCGTCGCCGGTTGGAAGGGCAGCCTGGGCGAAGCGGTCACCCACGGCATCACCGGCATCAGCGTCGTCTACCCCTTCTTCCTTTTCTTCCTGTTCGCGCAGAACCTTGGCATCGGCGCTATCGCAGCCGCCGCGGTCGCCAGCCCCCGCGGCGAAGCGCTGCCCGGCCGCTTCATCACCCTGCGCAAGCTGATCCACAAACCGCCGCGCCTGCTGCTGTGGGCGGTCGCGGTGGTCGCGCTGCCGATCGCCGGCATGGTCAGCTTCAGCACCGTCGACGACTTCGTGCCGTTCAACGACGCGCCGTGGACCGAGACCATCGAACCGCCGCCGATCCACGACCCGCAGGTCAACCCGTACGAGATCATCATGCAGGAACACGATCTCTCCGCGCCCGCGTGGATTCTCGCCGTCAACGCGCGCATCACCTACCCGCTCGTGCCGCACTCGCCCTGGGGCAGCGCCATGAAGGGCACGCTTGAGACACTCGCGCTCGCCAACCCGCAAGCCACCACGCGCGACCGCATCGACGAGCACTACCTTGCCTACATGGCTGCGCACCGGCGGCTTCACCCGGAGGAGCCGTGAGCCGCGTAATGGTGCTGGGGGGCCGCGGTTTGATCGGCCGCCGCATCCTGCGCCTGCTGCGGCAGACGCTGCCGGACGCTGAGCTGGTGTGCGCGGGCCGAAAGCGCGTCTATCTCGACGACATTGAATCCGTCACCCTCGACGTCTATGAGCCGCAGCGCCAAGCGCTTTCCGGCGTGGATGTGCTCATCAACTGCGTCGGTCCCTTCCTCTATAATGCCGACCCGCTGCTGGAGCTTTGCGACGACACCGGGTGCCACTGGGTCGATCTCGCCGAAACCCCGGGGTTCATGCGCCAGGTGCGCGAGTTCCATCCAGCCAACATCGCCGCGATCACCGGCGCATCCAGCGTGCCCGCGCTGATCGAAATCTTCGCCCGCCGCTGGCAGGGCCGCGCCGACGTCACCAGCGTGCGCGCGCAGCTTTCCATCGGCACGAGCAACGAAGCCTCGGCCACGCTGCTCTACAGCATGCTGCTGCCCATCGGCCAGAAGCGCGAGCACGGCCCAGCCTGGTTCACGCAAGGGTGGCGGCGCGAGCACAACAGCCACCCGCCGCGCACCTACGCGACGTACCCCAGCGGCCTCGAAGACACCGGCGTCGATCTCGGCGACCGCGTGGTGCCGCTGAAGTTCGGGTTCGGGTTCGACCGGCCTTTCTATACCGACGCGTTGAAGTTCTTCGCGTCGCTGTTCGGCGCAACGCCGCGCGGGCTGCTGAAACTGGAAGCCGAAATCGGGGCGTCACTGGCGCCGCTGCTCAAGTACTTCGGCACGCCGGTGGGAATCATGGCGATCGACGCGCTGGACGCCGGCGGAAACGTGATCGACGCCGTCGAGATCACCGCGGAAAAGAACGGTCTCGACGTGCCGAGCTGGCCCAGCGTGTGGGCGGCAGAAGTACTGTTGACCCGCAAACCCAGGCCGCAGGGATCCCTAGCCCTGGCCGACCTGATCACACCACAAGAAGCCACAACCAGACTGCACAAAGCCGGTTTCGCCGTTACGTAGCATCGGCCTCCGGCCGATGTCGTTGGGACTGGCTTCCAGCCAGTCCCGGATCGGCTTGAAGCCGATCCGCACTCCATGGCCTGGAAGGCCATGCTACGCCGGCGACGCAGCCGCCCGCTCAGGCGGCGTTGCGCCGGATGGCGGGCCGGTGGGCTCAAGCGGCACATGTTGCGCGGGTGCGGCCTTGCCTGCCTCGGCGGCTACGCGCGCCTGCACGGCTTTGAAGGCCTCGGAGGGCTCCCACTTGGGCGCGGTTTCCGCCATCCGTTCGTGCACGCGCACCCGCGCGGCGATGGTGATCTCGTCGAAGATCTGGATGCGGCGCTCAAACAGCGCGTCCAGCTCGCGCGAGGCGCGCTGCATCACCCCCGGCGCGATCTGCCAGCGGTGATGGTTGAGCGCGCCCTGGTCAAGCTCGCGTTCGCGCAGCGCAGCCTCCTTGTTCCACATGCGGATGACCGTCATGCAGGTGGCGATGCGCTCCTCCAGGTAGGCCAGGCCGCGTTTGACCGCCAGCCGCTCGAACTCCTCATCAAAGATCTTAAGGCGCTCAGGATCATCCGCGCACTCGCCCAAGGCTTCACGAGAGACGGCTGACGCAAACCGCGGGCGAGGGGTCTGGCTCAATTTCGGCCCAGGGGTCTGGCTCATTTTCTGCGCGGCAGTTGGCGCAGAAAATGTGCCTGACCCCTTCCCGGCCCCAAGGGGGTCAGGCACTTTTTCGGGCAAACGACCGCCCGAAAAAGAGCCAGACCCCTGGGAGCCGGCCCCCTGAGCCGGCTGCGTCCGATTCCGAAGATACTTGTGCCGAGACATAACGTTCTCCATCAAAGACAGGAGAAGCATACCGGCACAGGCGACAACCCCCGCCCCAACAAGACCGTCGGAAACCAACCAGCCAACGAAACACGTCAGGCCGGGCAGGTTCGCGAACGCGAACGGGTTGCGTAGCAACCGAACCGCAGGAACGCGCCGCGTTCTGAGGAGGAAGCCGCGCACCGCGCGGCGAGGACGCCCGGCCCTTCAAGGCGTGCAAGTCCCACCACGCAACCGGATCTAGTCGTGGCTCGAATGCGCAAGAACAAAGGGCCGGCCTTCGCAGGCCGGCCTGACGTTGCTCGGCGCCTTGCGGCGCTATCGATCCACGCGGGTGATCGCCAGAACGATCAACGTGTTCTCGTCCTCTGGCATCGGCGTAATCTCAACCATCGACTCCCCCACCTTCAACGCTCCCTCCATCCTGAGCGCCGTTGAGGCGATGGTTGCAGTCTGTACCTGCCCGTGTGCGGGAATCACGGCGGACGAGGGCGTGATTTTTCCGGGTGGCGCGTACGCATACATCACGTCGAGCCTGATCCCCGCCTCTGTCTCGGTCGCAACCCGTATTGTCAGACGCGTCCCGGAGACCATGGTGCGGGTGACGGTGTCGTAGACCGCCACACCCGTGGCAGTGCTGGCGTCGAACGCAGCGACAAAGTTGGTAAGCCGAAGTTGATAGTCTTCAATCACTCCGCGGTCGAACTGGGTGAGCCGACGCGAGTAGACTGGCGTTCCCAGCTTCTCCAGTGAAGCAGCCTGGGGCACACCCTCCAGCAAATCGTCCGGGATCGGTGTTCCGCGTTGCACGTGCCACCGGCGGACGTTGAGCGCAACCGGCTTCGGCGTCGCAATCTCCAGCAACTTGGGCTTCTCGGCATCTTCCGGCCAGCGCACGCATAGCAATGGCCCGAACTGACTGATCTCGGCGCCGCTACTGATCAACCGCAGGTACTCGTCGGAGTATATGTCCCACGCCTCGTCGATATCAGGCACGCTGTCGTACCGCTGGGTCGTTGGCCCGGATCGAGCGAAGTCGCCTCCTTCGTCGACACTGCCGAGGGCAATCTCATCGCCATATGCTCCCGGTGTGATCCCCAGCTCGGTGTCGCTGCGCGGCATCAGAAAGTCCGGATTGAGCAGGGCAAACGTGCCGTCGGGCGCCCATCCCGGCTGCGCGTCGCGCTCCATGGTTGCGCTAATCAGGTATCGGTCCCCAAAAACCCAGGATTCGCCCTTCTCCAGACGGACTGCGCCCTCCTCGAAGTCCACGTCAAAGTCCGGCTGTTCCACGAGCCCCGCCGGTTTGTGTCCGTCGAATGTCCCGACTGCCCGTAGTCGCGTATGCGCCCGGACGCACCTTACCAACAGCGCGCCGTCGGTAGTCGGCGCGGCGGACAATGCCAGCTCCGTGCCGACGTGCATCCGCTTCAGGACGGGCTGGTGGATCGCGGCACTTGTGGCGACACGAATTTCGTAGTCAGATGTGTAGTCGAACGACTTCACGGCGGAGACCAGCGCCAGTTCCGTGGGCAGTGCGCGCCGCGTAGCCACCGGACGAGAGCCCGCTCGCAGTTCCTTCGCCCGCGCCGCCGGCACCGGGCCGCTTTGCGTTGGTTGGGCAAGTTCCACTACAGAGAAGCGAATCTTTCGGTCATAGAAGGCGCGTAGTCGCTCCAACGCCCAGCCAAAACGATCGTGGTCCGTTTGCGTCCCCGTCATCGTGATCGTGGTGTCTGAAACGTCTATCTCTGGAAAAGTGTCCGGGCAGATCGCCTTCAGCATGTCGGAAACATTGTTGTCGCGAGACAGCGGGAGGCCAACGCCGCTGTCGACCTTGCTGCGCCACGCCATGTCTCCGTAAACGATGATGATGCGCGAGGACGGCCCAAAGTACGGATCGATCAACCGCGGGGTCGGGTACTCAGCGCGCGGCTCGTGGCCTCCGTCCCACAGCGGAATGCCGGTAAGCGAGTAGTGTTTCAAATACTCCTTGGGCTCGCGCTCATCCGACCCTTCCTGAGCAGCCGGGACAGACCAGCAGAGGCCGGCAACGACAAGCAGCGCCAATAGGATTGTCTTTCTCATTCGCTTACCTTCCGGCTTCTGATTCGACTCGGGTTATGGCCATCACGATCAGTTGATCGTTCTTGTCAGCGCAGGGCGTCACTGTAGTGATCGTGTCGCCCACCCTCATGCGTCCGTCCAGCCGCACAGCGGTATCGGCTGACATCGCGGTCTGCATGACGACCCCCTTGGGTTGGGTAGCCTTGGAGACCATGATCCTTGGGGGCGCACCGTAGGCGAACATTGCGTTGATCTGCGCTCGGCCCTGGTGGATGTCGGCAACACGGATGCTCAGCAACTCACCCGATACGCTTGTCGCGCACACGGGTTCAAACTTGTCCACACCGGTCGCGGTGGACGCGTCCAAACTGGCGAGATAGCTGCGGATGCTTAGTCGTGCATCCTCGATCACCCCACCTTCCATCTGGTGCAACCGCCTGGAGTACTCGGGGCGCCCAAGGGCAGAAAGGTCTGCCTCGTCTGGAAGGCCATCGATCAATCCGTCGGGGAGAGGTGTGCCCGGGTTGACGCGCCATCGACGCACCCTGAGCGCAACCATTTGCGGCGGCGCGATCTCAAGTAGACCGGGCAGCGGTGGTGCAGCAGACTCCTCGAGCCATCCAACGCGAAGCAGCGGACCGATTGGATCAACCAGCGCCAGGGGTTTTCGCGCAGAGAAGTACCGCTCGAACCCCGCTATTGCGTCGAACGAGTAGCTGTCAGTCCAGCCTTCGTACTCGGCAACCGGCCCCGCGACCCGATCTGGGCCACGGGGGTAGGGCCTGCGCAGAATGACGTCAATGGGGTACAACCCGGGAGCCAGCGTGGCGTGCGCGGCGTACCGCGGCAACAACAGATCCGGCGGAACAAGGGCAAACTTCCCGCTTGGGCTCCAACCGAACTCTGAGCCGTGGTCC
>CAZNBU010000243.1:0-5685 GCA_964571035.1 uncultured Planctomycetaceae bacterium
GGCGTCCAGGCCGTTACCGTCTACGACAGGACCGTGCTCGTCGACAAGGCCATCGCCACGGTCAAGAAGAACCTCCTGGAAGGGGCCGTTCTCGTCATCGCCGTGCTGTTCATGTTCCTCGGAAACATCCGCGCTGCCGTCATCACCGCGATGGTCATTCCCCTGTCGATGCTGTTCACCTTTACCGGGATGGTGAACTACGGGGTGAGCGCAAACCTGATGAGCCTCGGGGCGCTCGACTTCGGAATCATCATCGATGGCGCGGTCGTCATCGTCGAGAACTGTGTACGGCGACTCTCCCACGCACAGTCGCACCTGGGCCGGCCCCTGACTCGCTCGGAGCGCTTCCATGAAGTGTTCGCAGCGTCGAGAGAGGCGCGACGCCCGTTGCTCTACGGGCAGCTCATCATCATGGTGGTCTACCTGCCCATCTTTGCGCTCACTGGGGTGGAGGGCAAGACATTCCATCCGATGGCGTTCACCGTCGTGCTGGCGCTGCTCGGCGCCATGATTCTGTCAGTTACCTTCGTGCCTGCGGCCGTCGCCCTCTTCATCGGCAAAAGGGTGGCAGAGAAGGAGAACCGATTGATGGCATGGGCGCGACGGGCGTACCAGCCCGCGCTCAAGAGCAGTCTGGAGAACGGGCCGGTCGTGCTGACGTTCGCCGTCGTCGCGGTCCTGCTTTCTGGGGTGGTGGCAAGCCGCCTTGGCAGCGAGTTCGTACCGAACCTCAACGAGGGTGACTTTGCGATTCAAGCCCTGCGAATTCCTGGTACGAGCCTGAGCCAGTCGGTGGCGATGCAGCAGCAGATAGAGGTTCGCCTCATGGAGCGGTTCCCCGAGATAGAACGGGTATTCGCGAGGACGGGGACTGCCGAAATTGCCGCCGACCCGATGCCACCGAATATCTCCGACGGCTACATCATGCTCAAGCCGGTCCACGAGTGGCCCGAGCCAAGGAAGACCCGGGACGAACTGCTTGCGGCCGTGCGAGCCGAGGTGGCGAAGATTCCGGGCAACAACTATGAATTTTCCCAGCCCATCGAACTGCGCTTCAATGAACTCATTTCCGGCGTTCGCTCGGACGTTGCGGTCAAGGTGTTCGGGGATGACAACGAAGTCCTCACCAATACTGCCACCCGGATTGCCGAAGTACTCGAGGGTGTCCCGGGCGCGGCCGACGTGAAGGTGGAGCAGACCACTGGCCTGCCAATGCTGTCGGTGAACATCGACCGGAACAAGGCGGCTCGCTATGGCCTGAACATGAGCGAGGTGCAGGAAGCGGTCGCCATCGCGGTCGGAGGGCGGCAGGCCGGTGTCCTTTTCCAGGGCGACCGACGCTTTGCAATCATCGTGCGCCTGCCGGACGACGTCCGAAGCAACATTGAGACGCTCGCCCGACTCCCAATCCCATTGCCGACATCGAGCAGCGGTGGCATGACATCGTACGTGCCGCTGGCCGAGGTTGCGACGCTCGAGCTTGCGCCAGGGCCCAACCAGGTATCGCGCGAGAACGGGAAGCGCCGGGTTGTGGTCAGCGCGAACGTCCAGGGCCGTGACATCGGGTCATTTGTGGGCGAGGCAGGGGTGGCCCTCCAGGAGCGTATCTCGGTTCCGAGCGGGTACTGGACGACATGGGGCGGAACCTTCGAGCAGCTGCAATCGGCGAGCGAGCGACTTCGCGTGGTCGTTCCGCTTTCCCTGCTTCTCGTCTTCATCCTGCTCTTTGCCATGTTTGGGAACCTCAAGGACGGACTACTCATCTTCACCGGGATACCGTTTGCGTTGACGGGCGGCATCGCCGCTCTCTGGCTCCGCGGCTTGCCATTCTCGATTTCAGCCGGCGTAGGCTTCATTGCATTGTCGGGCGTCGCAGTCCTCAACGGGCTGGTAATGCTTTCCTTCATACGCACGCTGCGCGAGGAAGGTCGCTCACTCGATGAAGCCGTTCTGGAAGGTGCATTGACGCGTCTTCGACCCGTGCTGATGACCGCCTTGGTCGCCTCGCTCGGCTTCGTCCCCATGGCTTTGGCAACCGGGACGGGGGCGGAAGTGCAAAGGCCGCTGGCGACGGTCGTGATTGGCGGCATCCTGTCGTCAACGGCGCTCACCTTGCTGGTGTTGCCCCTGCTGTATCGAATCGCCTATTGGCGGGACGAAGCGGAAGAAGGCAAAGACACCGGCGAACTGTCCTTGGAGAAGTAAGTCGTGATGCCCACCGAGTAGGTGAGGCGGACAAGAGCCGGTCGCGAAGCGCCCCGGGGCGGGGCGCCGTCGAATCTGAACAAGACCGGTCCTTTTGGAGACTTTTACCACTCGCCGCTTGCGCCGCCGCTGTAGTTCGAATAAACTGGAATTATGGAAGAACAGACGATTGTCCGCGCCCTGAGCGCGCTAGCGCATCCAATGCGACTGAAAGCATTTCGTGCGCTTGTGGTCGCAGGTCTCGAAGGCCTGACCCCCGGCGTGCTTCAGGAGCAGCTGGACATACCGGCTGCCACGCTGTCGTTCCATCTCAAGGAACTCAACCGAGCCGGTCTGGTTACGGCCGAACGGGCAAGCCGAAACATCATCTACCGGGCGGCGTTTAATGAGATGAACGCGCTCCTTCGCTATCTGACCGAGAACTGCTGCGCAGGCGAAGCCTGCGCAGTCGACACCACCCAGGCGGCCTGTGGCTGCTGATGACGCACGAGAGGCGACCATGAAGCGTTTCCATGTACACACCCATGTCAACGACCTGGAGGCCAGCATCGCGTTCTACACGAAGATGTTCGGCGCAGAGCCAATCCGGGTGGAAGGGGATTACGCGAAGTGGATGCTCGATGACCCACGGTTGAACTTCGCCATATCGACGCGGGGCGACAAACCCGGCGTAGACCACCTCGGCTTCCAGACGGATTCAGAGGATGAGCTCGCCGAGATGAAGGCTCGTGCGCAGGCCGCCGACATGGCGATGCTCGACGAAGGCAACACGACCTGTTGCTACGCCCGCAGCGACAAGTACTGGGTGACCGACCCACAGGGCGTTGCCTGGGAGCAGTTCCATACGCTGGGCGACATTCCGGTGTTCAGCGAGAAGCAGCCTGCGGTGCAGCCACAATCGGACTCGGCATGTTGCGCGCCGAAGGGCAAGCCCCTTTCGACGCCGGTCAAGCCCGAGTCGACTAGCGCTTGCTGCTGAGGCCAAGATATGGCCCTGCCGCCGTACAACGCGCTGTTCATCTGCACCGGCAACTCCGCCCGTTCCATCCTCGCTGAGGCCATCCTGAACCATCTCGGACAGGGTCGATTCCGCGCCTGGTCCGCGGGCAGCCATCCGAAGGGTACGGTGCACCCGCTTGCGTTGGAGCGGCTGGAGAGGATGCATATCCCGACCGCGGGATTGCGCAGCAAGAGCTGGGAGGAGTTCGCCCGGCCCGATGCTCCGGCGCTGCACTTCGTCTTCACGGTCTGCGACCAGGCCGCTGGCGAGGCCTGCCCCGTCTGGCCGGGACAGCCGATGACTGCTCATTGGGGCATGCCCGACCCGGCCGCGGCACGCGGAACCCTGGGGGACCAGGAGAAGGCCTTTCTCGATACGGCCATCACCGTCAAGCGACGCCTCGAGCTGCTCCTGGCGCTGCCCATGGACGCGCTTGACCGCATGGCGCTGCAGTCGCGACTCAAGGACATCGGCACGCACTGAGCCATGATGACCAATGTCTTGATTCTCTGCACGCACAACTCGGCCAGGAGCGTTCTGGCCGAAGGGATGCTCAACTACTGGGCCGACAGGCTGGGCAGGGCGGTTCGAGCCTACAGCGCCGGCAGCGCTCCGAGCGGCCGGGTCAATCCCCACGCCCTTGAAGCGCTGGCCCGGCTCGGCATCGACACCTCGTCGTTTCGCAGCAAAAGCTGGGACGAGTTCACCGGCCCCGACGCGCCTCGCATGCGCCTCGTCATCACGGTGTGCGACAACGCCGCCAACGAAGCCTGCCCGTTCTGGCCGGGCAGCCCGGTCCAGGGCCACTGGGGCTATCCGGACCCGTCCGGTGTCCCGGAGGGAGAACGGGCCGCCGCCTTCGAACTGACGCGTCAGGCGCTCGGCTACCGGATGCTGCAATTGTTGTCGCACGACCTCGACGCCATGACCGACGCGCAGTTGCGCGAGCACCTTTCCATCATCGAGACCCGTTGAATTGACGACCATCGCGCAGTCCGCCGCGCCAGCAGGCCCGGCGAAACCGGCCATCAGCTTCTTCGAGCGCTACCTCACCGTCTGGGTGGGGCTGGGCATCGTGGCCGGCATCGCACTCGGCCAGGCCCTGCCGGGGCCCGTCCAGGCCGTCGGGCGACTCGAGTTCGCCAATGTCAACCTGCCGGTAGGCTTGCTCATCTGGGTGATGATTATCCCGATGCTGCTGAGGGTGGATTTCGGCGCGCTGCGCGAGGTCGGACAGCACTGGCGGGGCATTGGCGTCACCTTGTTCATCAACTGGGCGGTCAAGCCGTTCTCGATGGCGCTGCTGGCCTGGGTGTTCATCAGGCACGTCTTTGCGCCTTACCTGCCCGCCGAGCAGCTCGACAGCTACGTGGCGGGCCTCATCCTGCTGGCCGCCGCGCCCTGCACGGCGATGGTGTTCGTCTGGAGCCGGCTCACCAATGGCCACCCGCTTTTCACCCTGTCGCAGGTGGCGCTCAACGACGCCATCATGGTGTTCGCCTTCGCTCCCATCGTGGCGCTGCTGCTGGGCCTGTCGGCCATCACCGTACCCTGGGACACACTCATTACCTCGGTGGTGCTCTATATCGTCGTGCCGGTCATCCTGGCGCAGGCATGGCGACGGGCCCTGCTCAAGCGCGGCCAGGCCGCACTGGATTCCACACTCGCCCGTATCGGACCCTGGTCCATCACCGCGCTGCTTGCGACGCTGGTATTGCTGTTCGCGTTCCAGGGCGAAGCCATCCTGAAGCAGCCGCTCGTCATCGTCATGCTGGCGGTGCCCATCCTCATCCAGGTGTTCTTCAACTCGGGGCTGGCCTACTGGCTCAACCGTAAGGTGGGTGAAGTGCACAGCGTCGCCTGCCCATCGGCGCTCATCGGAGCGAGCAACTTCTTCGAGCTCGCAGTCGCCGCGGCCATCAGCTTGTTCGGCTTCGAATCCGGCGCTGCGCTGGCGACCGTCGTGGGCGTGCTCATCGAAGTACCGGTGATGCTGCTGGTGGTGCGCATCGTCAATCGAAGCAAAGGTTGGTACGAGGCGGGCCGACGCATCTGAGAACGATATCCTCCGGCTGCGTGGCACGGAGCTAGAGTCGCCGCCATAGCCGAGGACCCTCATCACCGTCGACGGGGCGAAGATTCGGCCCAAGAAAGGGTTCAACCGGTTGAACTCTTCGGGCCCGGCAGGTGATTGCGACTCACACCGCGCTCGATGCCGGCCCAACGCTCCCGTACAACAACGCGCGCTCTAAGCTCGAAGAGAGGGCCCAGGGACGTAGTGCCTGTTCTGTAGTGGTTGCAGATGAGGCAGGTACTGATTGAACGCTTTTTCAAAGGCCGGCGAGCCGCCAAGCCATTGAGACTGACGGTGAGCCTGCACTAGAGCCAGCAGTTCTCGCTGTCTAGCCGCCGAAACAATGTTGTAGAGGCTGAGCCGTTCGAGCAGGTCGAATGAGTCCTCCACGTATGGGCCCGACATC
>CAZNBU010000244.1:0-5680 GCA_964571035.1 uncultured Planctomycetaceae bacterium
AAGGAGATCGGCAAGTCAGCGGGCCGTACTTCTAGGTTTTCGATACTGCTTCTAGAGCGTGAACGAGTTCAGTCCGGATCAACCCGACTCTGATCTCAGCCTCCATACAAGACGCGAGGAAGCTTCCAAAGCGCGCAGCGCGATGTGCCCGACTATGGACGCCATCTGTTCGTAGCCCAAAAACTGGCGAGTTCGATAGAGTTTTCTGCACCCAGTGCGATCTTCCCTGACACTAGGAGCACGGCAGCCTGGGTTGGCAGCCTGGCCGATTCTCACCCTTGTAGGCGGTGCGGCAACAGACAGTGCGCCGCAGAGCCAATGCACTGGTGGGCGGTCCCGACTTCACTGGAGGCTCTTGGCAAAGGAGGATCGAGCATGTTCGTTGGAATGACACGGTGGTTGGCTCTACCTGCATGCATCTTGGCCCTTGGAGGCTGCTCAGTCAGTTGGAGCTATGAAAGAGATCAGTTCGATCTGGACGGCGAGGACGGTCAACTAGTGGTTTACGATGCCACCGTGAGAGGCCAGTTGGTTGGCTTCGAGCCGGTTTGGAAAAACATCATGACCCTGGAGACCAAAGCCGGATCGGAGGCGGCGTTGGCATCGGTCCCTGAGCACGAACAGAACAAGTACGTTCTTAACGAAGAGGCGGGGACCATTACCTTGAACGGTAGCGTTGTCTGGCTGCGCGAGCGGCGGTTGCGCACGTTCTCTGAAGCCAAGCCGGATGCCGCCCTGGAAACGAGTCTCGGCGCAAGCTTGGCGACTGCGTTCAGCGGAACGTTTTCGGGCGCGCCAGTGGAGGGCAAGCTAGATGGAGCGTTCCAGTTCGCGGAGAAGATCGTCAATCTAGCCGCCCGAACGGAGCGCGTTGAGGTGTTGAGGGACGCGCTGATGCGGCTCTCGGAGGCGAACTTTAATGGATCAATCACTCAAGATCAGTTCGTATCATCGTTCGATCAAACGCTGGCTGCGGTGGTCAAGCTCTCAGCGGTCGAGGTCATTCTTGAACTCGAGAAGCTCCGTCAGGATCTAGGCACGGCTGCCAAGACACTGGATAAGCTCCTAGCCGAACTAGCAGCCCTTCGGAAGCAACTGGAAGCCACCGGCGCAAACGTTGGTCAACCTGACCCAGGGAAACCACTGACGGAGGACCAGAAGCGGCTTCTGAAGGAACTGGAGGAGCTGTCCAAGCGGGTAGACACGGCGAGCAAGGAAAAGTCGCGTATAGAGGGACTGATTGAAGAGAACAACAAGTTGAAGGACCAAATACTCCGTGCGATAGGCAGCAGCAATACCGGCTTGATCTCGTTGGTGGACCGAAAAGTCGCGGCCGAGACCGCACGCACCAAGCTCGTCGTAGCGCAAACTGCCTTTAAAGAATGGAAGGTGGTTGACAGTGCGGCTGGGTCAACTGCGGACGCAAAGGCGAAGGCGCAATTGGCAGCGAAGTCTGCTGCAGAGTCAGCCAGCTTAACCGTGCCGCCAAACTTCGAGGAACTGGAAAGCCTCATTGAGTCAGGGATCTCGGCCAGGGTCGTGGAGATTAGGGTCTTGGACGAGCTAATCCGGGACTCAATTAGGCGTTAGCGTTCCCAACCCTGATGGCGAGGGTTCGACTCCCTCCCCAGCTACCATCTCTAAGCACAGGCGGGAAGCGGGTTCTGGCCCACTTCCCGCTCGGTGTTTCTGAGGCCAAGAGGGCGATTGTACACGCCAATGTAAATGCTTCGGCGAGATGCCGTATCCCGGGCCGTGGCGCTGTCACTAGGTCGCCCCAGCCGAATGTTCGCTAAGGGATGCTACAGAAGTTTGTTGTGCTCGCATTGCCGGAGAGTGTGGCAGCGGGAGTATGTAACCCCGGCCAGTACCGGTGTTTGGCACTCTCGCCTATTGGCGGCTCCTCGCGTTGTCCAGCTGTCGCCGGGATACAGTTCCGATCAACTGTCGGACCGGGGGGAGTGTTTTCGCGGTGGGTTTGCGGTGTTGGCGCATCGAACCGGTGCTGGACGGTTTAAAGGCGGCAAGCGGCATCCGAAGCAATCTGCTCTGTGTGCTCCAATGCCGCCGTTCCGGGTTGCTGCTGCTTCGCAGCCCCAACCTCTCATCTCCGCCGGAGACGGACACTGTGCAGGTGCACGCAAGGCAAACCACCCTTCAAGGTGTTCCAAGCATCGCAGCGGACGTTTCTTCACGAGGCAGAGATTTCACCGACCTTGGCTAAGCTGAAAGCTCAGTTCGGCTGGCGGGGTGTCCAGCCCATTGGTCAGACCCTGGACAGGACCGCTTGGCCGGATGGCCCTGCACTGAGCCCAGTCGGCAAGTCAAGTTCGGGCTACTGCGCTTACGCATTGTCGTCTCGGCCGAGGTTGCGAGATAGGGCACATGGTTCATTGCGGCACTTTGTCCGGCTGGTTCAGGGATTGCGTGGTGCAACGACGCACCAAGCGGGTGAACGGGCGTGTCATGCGCGGGCCCTGTGCCGGCGGAAGACGCCATGCATTGGCTATTGTCGATAAAAGAATCTATTTATATTGTTGTGGCGACTCGATGGCACTCCTTACGCAAGACGCCAATGAACCACTTGCCAAAATCTATCCGCGTGTATCTGATTCGCCCATCGCGCTACGATGATGAAGGCTACCTCGTACGCCATCGCAAAGGCGTGATTCCGAGCAACACGCTGGCCACGCTGCATGGGCTCAATTTTCATCTGACGCAAACACGGGCCTTGGGGGGGTGCACCATAGCGTGGGTTGCAGTGGAGGCGGCCGTGCAGCCGGTACCGTTTCGCGACATCATCAAACGATCAGGGCGCAAGAACGTTCGGGTCGTGGTTGCACTGTGCGGTGTGCAAAGCAATCAGGTCGTGCGCGCGCTGGACCTCGCACGTCGCTTCCGGAATCACGGCATCGATGTGCTGATCGGCGGGTTTCACATTTCGGGCGTCAACGCTCTTGTCTCCGCCGTGGCTCCGGAAGTTGAAGAACTGCTCAGGCTCGGAGTGCACGTTGTTCGCGGCGAGGTCGATTCCGTCTGGGGCGACATTCTTCGAGAGCTTGTCGCAGGTACGCTGCCGCCCTTTGTGGACCATCTCCATTCCCAGCCGGAGTTGAACATCCAACCCCTGCCCGAAACGGACAGACGCTGCATGAAGCGGTTCGCTGTCCGTGACATGTGCACCATCGACGCCAGCCGCGGATGCCCTTTTCATTGCAGTTTCTGCACGATCATAAACGTTCAGGGCCGCCGCATGAGGGCAAGGAGCCCGGGCTCAATCCATGCCGCCATGCGCCGGCGATATGTCCAGGGCATTCGCGAGTACTTCTTCACCGACGACAACTTCTCACGCCATCCCCAATGGGAGGCGATCTTCGACGGGATGGCGGAACTGCGCGCGCAGGGGATGGACATCTCCTGCATGATCCAGGTGGATACCCAGGCGGTGCGCATTCCGCGCTTTGTAGACAAGGCCGTCGCGGCGGGTTGTGGCCACGTGTTCATCGGGATGGAAAGCATCAACCCGGCGAACCTTGCGGGAGCAGGCAAGCGGCACAACCGGGTCGAAGATTTTCGCGAAATGATCCAGACCTGGAAACGCCGCGCGGTGATCACCCAGGTCGGCTACATTCTGGGATTTCCCGCCGACACACCGGCCGGCATCGCGAACGATGTCCGTCGCCTGCGGGACGAGATCGGCGCGGATGTCGCCTCATTCTTCATCCTCATGCCGCTGCCCGGCTCCGCCGACCACGCGCGCGCGGTGCATGAAGGCATCCGCATCGATCCCGATTTGAACAAGTTTGAAGGCACGCACGCGCTGGCGGATCATCCGAACATGACGCGTGCCGAACTTGAGCGAGCGTACTGGGACGCCTGGGGACAGTTTTACACCGTCGATCACATGAAGCGTGCCCTGGCCGGACGTACAGGCGCCGCCTACTGGTCGTTGTTTCAGATGTTCCTGTGGTATCTCAACAGCAGCGCCCAACGCGAACACCCCATGCTGGGAGGTTTCTGGCGCAAGCGTGACCGTATAGAGCGCCGCGCGGGATTCGAGGTTCAAGGGCGATTGGCACACACCCTCACGATGGCGGGCTACGCCGGGCGCCAGTTGTGGGTCTGGTGGAAAATGTTCCCGCAGATGCAGGAAGTCTGGCTTGCCACGCGCCCGCCGGACGAGCACGACGGGCGGATCGCCTCGATCATGAAGAGCGCGCTGTGCCTTCGCCCGCACCGCGCGCTGGGAGAGTGGGCCGGGTGGATGAACCGCATGGTCTCAACACGGCAGGAGTTGAGCGCGTACTGGCGTGGTCTCGTGCGCTTTCGCTGGCACAAGGCAAATCCCCTGGCAGCCCCATGGAAAGCCCTGCGGGAGTGGGCCTTGCTGATCCAGCTTCTGTCCCAGCTTCGAGCGGGTTCGGGCGAGGTCTGATCAGGGGAGAACACGATGACGGAACTTGAACAGCTCGCGCACGAGACGACGCACATCCTCCTGCGCGATCCGTTGTCGGAGTTCCTGGGGTTGCGCGCAGAGGGCGTGCCGATCAGCTACTCCCTTGACGATGCGGGGCGCTATGCCGGCCACCTGTGTACCACGGTTGCCACGGCTTTCGAAATGACGCGGCACGCGCTGAAGTTGCTTTATGGGGGCAGTATGCCGATTCGCGGAAGCATCCGCGTAACCGTGGCTGCTATGCCGGACGAATTCGCAAACGGGCCCCTGGCGCGCGTGATCGGGTTCATTACTGGGGCCGCCCGCGACGACGGATTCCGCGGGTTGGCCGGCAGGTGGTCGCGCCAGAACCTGCTGCAGTTTGATCCAGAAGCCCGGCACTATGGCAGCGTGCGTTTCGAGCGGGTGGAGACCGGTGCGGCCGTAAAACTTCTGGCTCGTCCCGTGAAGGCAAACCCCGCAGTGGCGGTTGGACCTCTGCTGCAGTCGGCGCTGAAGAACGGTCCCTCGCCCGACTTTCACCATGCATGGCTGGAGGGTGTGCGCGCCGTGCTTGCGGCAGGGCCCGCGATGTTCGAGCAGGTCTCCTGATTCACCCCACCAGCAGGCGACATACCAGGGCGTCGCGATCATCATCTTGGAGCATGCGATCGATCGCCGGGTACAGCACCTGCTCCTCCTTCATGTTGTGCTCAACGAGCACGCCAATCAGGTTCGCGTGCCAGCTTCCCATGCCTTCGGCATCCCTGACGCGAGCGGCCGCCAGCAATCCCTCAACCGCCTCGTGGATGCCGGCATGTTCCTCGCGCATCACCACGGTTGGTCCGAAGTCAATCATGCCGGTGTTCTCCTCGAAGACCGGAAACAGGATGTCTTCTTCAATCCGGATGTGGCGGAACAACCCCACCCGGAACGCATCCAACCTCTCCCGGCATGAATCCCAGTCGCCGTCCACCGCCGCACTGATCGCGTGGCCAAGAATCTCGTCTAGCCGGTCATGGTCCCAACCCAGGTACGCGCCTACGCTGCGGGGCCCGGGCTGCCGGGCCACAACGTGCCATGTCCAGCGGGCGGGGCCCGCTTCCACGGGCGAGAATTCATATCGGCTCAATGGATGCCGCAACAAGTCGTGCAGCAGCGCACCCGGATCGTGAGCCATGCACACGATGAGTTCTTCTCCGGCATCAAGGTCTTCCAGCGCCTGGAGTACGGAACGATCGTCGG
>CAZNBU010000245.1:0-5667 GCA_964571035.1 uncultured Planctomycetaceae bacterium
TGCGCACGCGCTTGCTGAGGTCAACGGCTTTGCCGACGTACAGCACCTTGCCGCGCGCGTCCTTGAACAGGTAGCACCCCGGCGCGGGTGGCGCGGCGTAGACCTGGCGCTCAAGGATTGTCGTCTCGTCCGGCATTGTTCGCGTAGGCCCAGTATCCAAGCTCGCCCGCGTGTATGTCGTACAGCGCGTGCGCCAGCATGGGAACCACAAGGCTGCCGCTGACCATGTACAGGCCCATGAACACGGCCCCCATCAGCGTGGTCAGCACGATCCCGCGCACGCCCTGGTAGAAGTGCGCCGCGCCGAACAGCGCCGTGCTCACTACCGCAGCCGCCGCCGGCGGCATCATCGACGACAGCAGCGCGAACAGGTACCCGCGATAGAACAGCTCTTCGCCCCACCCCGCGTGCCCCGACACTGCCCACCACAGCCGGCGCTGGTGCTCGCCGCGCGGGATCATCCATTCCAGCTTGTGCAGCGCTTCGCGTACCTGCTCGGCGCCGTCTTCCTGCGCCATCAGTTTGCGGCGCATGTAGTAGACGGCAATGCCGATCGCGAGCACCAGCAGCATGCCGTGCAGGAACTTCATTGGATCGGGCTGCCCGAGGCCGATGTCGACCCAGGTGTAGTCGCGCAGCAGCACCACGTGCAGCGCCGCGGCCGCGAACAGCCACTGCGACACCATCACCTGCCCATACACACGCGGGCGAATCGCGTGCTGCACCTCGGGCGCCAGCGCCCTCAGCTTCGGCACGGTGTAGAAAGCCGACACCAGCGGCATGGCGACCGCCAGCACGGCAACGAACGCCCAGTCTGCAAGCGTGGGGTCAATCACCGGCCTTCTCGCGCACCGGCCCGGCTGGCTTGTACTTGTCGCGGTTCTGGATCGCCTGGCGTGACCACGAGTAGTCGCGCAGGATCACGCCCCATGTCTCGGCGGCTTGCTCCGCCTTGCCTTCGGCGCTGTAGCTGCGCGCGATCCAGTGCATCGCGTCGTCGCTGATCGTGCTGGTGGTCTGGTGGTTCGTGATCACCTCGGTCATGCGGGCGCGGCCCTGCTCGTGCTGTTCGGTCTCGATCAGCGCCTTGCCAAGGCGGTACAGGCAATCAGCCGTCAACGGATGCTTTGGATTCTCTTTCAGCCACGCTTCATAGCGCGCGATACCGCTGTCCTTGAACCAAGCTGCCTGCGCGCGTTTGCGGCGTGCGGCGTTTTCGTCATCGCGGATCGCGCCGTACGTTTTCTCCTGCGGGCCCATGCGCTGGTCGACGTACTTGTGAGCGAACGCCGTCGCGGCTTGCATCGCGTTCGAGAATTCCATGCCGCCCAACTCGGCGAACAGCTTGTCGTAGGGCTCCCCCTTGAGCAGCCGCGTGCAGAATGCGTGAACGTTGCCCTTCTTTACGCTTTCAAGCCACATGAATGCGCAGGCGTCCTCGAGATAGTCTTCGGTGCTGTGGTCGTCGTCATCCACACCGTCGATCACCGCGCGGGCGTCGCGGCCGCCGAACACGCGGTTGCTCAGGATTGCGGACGCGCGGTCCTCAAGTTGCTCGGCACCGTAGACCGCCAGCCCCTCGCGCACCCACTTGGGCAGGTTGAGATACCCCTGCCCCATCACGTCGCGAAACGCGGCGTGCTTGAGTTCGTGGATCACGCGGCTGCGGAAGTCCTCTTCGCTGAGCACGATGAACTCGGTGTAGAACACCATGCGGGTGAACGGTTTGTAGTCGACCGCGATCGTCTCGGTGATCGCGCGGTTGCTGTTGCTGGAAAACCCTTTGTCGCGGAACTCGAACACGACCTGCGCGCCCTTGAGGTCCACGCCCAGCGTGCGCTTGAGGACGTCCCAAGCCTCTTTCACGTAGCCGGGCAGGTTGGCCAGGGCGCGATTGAAACGCGCGTCTTCTACATACTTGCCGTCGTAGCCTTTGACTACGCCGTTGGCATCCAGCTCAAGGGGCGGGTTGATCTGCTCGAGGTAGTTGCGGGCGGAGCGCGAGTAGTTGGAACCGGGGTACTTCTCCAGAAACGCCTTGAGCTCTTTCTCAGCCTGCTTGAACTCCCAGACGCGAAAGCGGCACGCCGCCACCATGTAACGCCAGCGTTCGGCATAGCGTGACTCGGCGTCCGCCTTCAGGTTGGCTTCGCACTGGGTGATGCACTCGGGCAGTTTGCGCGCGTCCTCAAGCACGCTGACCAGCTCGTTGCGCGCCTTGTCGATGTGCCGGTTGTCGGGGTGTTTATCCAGCATCGCCCGGTACATGGTTTCTGCGCGCGCGTATTCTCTTGCGTTCAACCCGGCATTGCCGCCGATGTAGTGCGCCGCGCCCGCGTACTTGTACTCGGGGTGATCCTTCACGAACTTCTCGGCGGCCGAAAGCGCCTCGGTCCACCGCTTGGCTGTGAAGTCGTCCAGCATCGCCTTGTAGTCGGCATCTGCGTCCGCCCACAGCGGCGCGCACACAAGGCACAGCAGCAGGAGTATCCGCAACATCATTCCGCGCCCTCCCGGATTGCCGCGGCGCTTTCCGCGTCACCCGCCAGCTCCAGCGCGCGGGCATACAGTGAGCGCACTAGCGGCCAGTCGTAGTCCCAGTAGTTGCCGTACTTCTTGGGGCCGAAATCCTCGAGCGGACGGATTTGCCCCTTCGCCTTCAGGTACGCATCCCACAGCGGGAGTGTCGCGCCGGCTGTGGCCTCGGCTTCGTCCTCGCCGCGCCCGAGTGCATCCAGCGCTTCCAGCCGCCGAAGCCGCCACGGGACATGCTTGCGCCACTTCGCCCAGGGGCCGCAGTGCGTGATGGCTGCGCCGCCTTCGGTTTCAAGCTTGATCAACTCGGCGCAGGTGTCGGCTAGTGCCTGGTGGTCCGCTTTAAGCGCCAGCACGTCAGCGAGCGCGACCAGCGCCTCGGTGTAGGCGCGGTTGGTGTGCTTTTTCTGGGCCGCTTCAACCTGCGCGATCTGCGCGCGCAGCTCCGCTTCGCGCTGGTCAACCGATGCGCCTTTCCACTCCAGCGGGATGTCGGCTGGGTGGATCTCGATCGGTACTGATTCGCTGCGCGAGTTCTTGCCGGCCTCGCCGCCAAAGCACTCGGCGGGCAGGTTGTGCCAGTGGACGGAAACCTCCACGGTCTCGGGATACCCGGCGAACCCGCGCACGCGATGCAACGGGTAGTCGGTGCGCCACAACCCCAACACGTGCAGGTGCGGCAAGCGGCGCGGCGTCAGCGGCGCAGAGCAGACAACCCGCACCCGCCCCTGCGACGGAATCTGCACCCGCCACTCGGTGCGGCCGCCCTGCCGCTGCTCGCCTGCCAGGCGTCGTCCAGCCACACTGAGTTCACTGGCTGTCGAGCTTGGCAGCACAAGTCGGAACTCGCCGCCTTCGCCCGGATTGAACAGCAGCAGCGTGCAGGTGTAGTCCGCGCGCATGACCTCGTGCAGTTGCACGCTGATGTCGGCGCGCAGTTCCTGCACAAGCAGGCCCGATTCGCCCGGCCCACCGCCGAACGTCACAGCGCCCAACGGGCAACCCAGCATCAACAGTAGCAGCACCACGCGCATAGGCGCACGTTATACCAAACCGCACGACAACGTTGCCCAGCTTGAACACACAACGGCGCGAAGGTTTCCCCTCGCGCCGTTGTGTGTTGAGCTTGCTTACTTGCTGGTGGTGAAGATCGCCTCGAACAGCCACGGCAGCAGGCCGTTGCCGTCGTTGACCAGCATGGTCAACGCGACGGTCGCAATGGCCACCATGCTCATCAGCTTGATCAGGATGTTCAGCGACGGGCCGCTGGTGTCCTTGAACGGGTCGCCGACCGTATCGCCGACCACCGTCGCCTTGTGCTCCGGCGAGCCCTTCACGTACTTCTTGTACTTCTTCTTCGGCGCAGCCGGCGCGTCCTTGGCTGCAACCGCGGGCTTTTCTTCAACCTTTGCTTCAACCTTTTCCTCTACCTTCTCTTCGGTCTTGGCAGGAGCATCAGCCGGCTTTTCTTCCGCGGCTGGCTCGTCGTCGCCGGCATCGTCTGAAGCGTCTGCCGCAGCGTCGCCGTCCTTCTTCTTACCCTTTTTCTTGCCCTTGCCGTCCGGCCCACCTTGATCGGCCTTCACCGGCTCGAGCGCCTTGTCTTCGACTTCGGGGTTGTAGGTGCCGTCGGCGATAAACGCTTCCGCCAACCCACCCTTTTCGACCCACTTCTTGGCGTTGTCCCACGACCCGCCGGCGTTGGCCATCATCACCGCCATCGCAAAACCGGCTGCCAGACCGCCCGCCAGCAGGCCGAACACAGCGCCCGCGCCGAACAACACCCCTGTCAGGATCGGGCCCGCCACCGCGATCAGGGACGGAACCATCATCTTGCGCAGTGCGGCGGTGGTAGAAATGTCCACGCAGCGTGCATAGTCGGGCTTGCCCGTGCCTTCCATGATGCCCGCGATCTCGCGGAACTGGCGGCGCACTTCCTCCACCATCTCCTTGGCCGCGTCGCCCACGGCGCGCATGGTCAGGGCGCTGAACACAAACACCAGCAGCGCGCCGACAAACAGGCCGATGATGACTTCCGGCGAAGTGATGGCTACGCTGATGCGCGAGAAGTCCATATCGCCCGCCGCGCGCTTGGCGGCAAGCAGCGAACTGATCGAGTCGCTGTAGCTGGCAATCAACGCCAGCGCCGTAAGCGCCGCGCTGCCGATCGCGAACCCCTTGCCGATGGCCGCTGTTGTGTTGCCCAGGCTGTCCAGCGCGTCGGTACGCTCGCGCACTTCCGGCGGCAGCTTGGACATCTCGGCGTTGCCGCCCGCGTTGTCGGCAATCGGCCCGTAGGCGTCGGTGGCCAGCGTGATGCCCAGCGTGCTCAGCATGCCGACGGCAGCCAGCGCAACCGCATACAGGCCTGACGCCGGGGCCGCGAACCCGCCGCCAAATCCGAAGGCAAGCAAAGTCGCAATGGCAACCGTGATGATCGGGATCCAGGTCGAAAGCATGCCGACCGCCAGCCCGCCGATGATCACCGTCGCCGGGCCTGTCACCGACTGCTTGGCCACGCTTTGCGTCGGCTCATAGTCATAGGCTGTGTACCGCTCTGAACCCCAGGCGATGATCAAACCAGCCGCCAGGCCCACGCAGACCGCCAGCCACATCATGATGCCCATGCCGATCCCGCCCGACCCGAACGCAACCAGGCAGATCACCAGTGCTGCCACCGCCACGCCGATCGACGCGAAATTCACGCCGCGGTGCAGCGCGCCCAGAAGCTCGTGCAGTGTGGCACCGTCCTTGGTCTTTACCTGCGCGGTGCCCAGCACCGACAGGCCGATGCCGACTGCCGCAATTGCCACCGCGGCAAACACGAAGGCAAATGGGCTGCGGCCCAGCACCATTGCCGCGCTCCAGGACAATGCGATGGCGGCAAGAATCGAACCGACGTAGGACTCGTATAGGTCTGCACCCATGCCGGCGACGTCGCCTACGTTGTCGCCGACGTTGTCGGCGATGGTGGCTGGGTTGCGCGGGTCGTCTTCGGGGATGCCGGCTTCGACTTTGCCCACCAGGTCGGCGCCGACGTCCGCGGCCTTGGTAAAGATGCCGCCGCCGACGCGCGCAAACAGCGCTACCAGCGAGGCGCCCAGGCCGAACGTGATCATGGCATTCGCCACG
>CAZNBU010000246.1:0-5654 GCA_964571035.1 uncultured Planctomycetaceae bacterium
TTCGACCGCAACGTCGCCGACGTCACCTGGGACGAGGAAAAGACACTGGTGCGCGGGCCGGACCTGGCGCTGCGCGGCACGATCGACTTCTACGACCTGAAGGTCACCCGCCGGGCCGGTGCGACGCAGCACGACGCGCGCGAGCCGCTGCAATACGACTTCATCACCATCCCCCGCGTGACGATCAGTTACGACCTCAAGCGGCTGCCCGCCCTGCCCGTAACCGGCGTCGACGTCTCGGGCGGCCTGACCGTCTACTTCAACATCTACAAGGGAACCTGGATTGATCAGGACCTGTTCAAGCCGGGTGAAGGCGAAGCCGCCACGCCGGAGTTGCCCGAAATCAACCTGGGCGACGAAGCACGGCTGATGGTGCGCGCGGACGGCATCCTTGTACCGCCCGAGGACCTGGACAAAGGTACCGACTGGTACGACTTCGTGCTCAAGAAGCTGAGCCTGCTTGCGGATCGCTCTGCGCCCGACCGCTATCGGATCAGCGGCAGCGTACACAACCGCCGCTTCCAGGCGTTCAATCTTGGCGGATTCGTGGACCGTCAGGGCCGTCAGACAGAGATCGAGTTCCGCACCGCCGAGCCGATACACTTCAACCGAGAGTACGCGGCCGTGCTTGCTGAGGACGTGCGCGACACAGTAGACCAGTTCTCGATTGACGCACCGAACACTACACTCAAGGGCACTCTGCGTATTGTGCCAGGGAAGGACCTGCAGTTCGACGCGATGGTCTATGCGCGCGACGGGCGCGTGTGCTTCGTCGGGTTTCCGCTTGTGGTGGAGGATGTCAGCGCCGACATCGAAATCCGCAACAACAACATTGTCGTAAACGCGATCGGTCGACGTAACGGCGCCGAGGTGCAGGTAGACGTGGACGTTGACCGCATCGGCGAAGCGACTGAGCTGCTAGACGTGAGCGTACGAATACGTGACCTGCTGGTCGACGAAGCCTTCCGCCTGGCCCTGCTCAACACCCGGCTGCAACCGGACAACCAGAATTACAACACGGGTGCACCGTTCGACGAGGAGGGTTGGACGGACGAGGATTCGGCGGCAATCGTCGAGAAACGCGGCACACGCGGCTACCCCGAGTGGCCCGGCCCGGCGCCATGGGAAGGGGGACGAGTCTACCCCGACCTCGACCCCGTCTTCCCGTTCATCAGCCGCGCGTTCGCCCCGATGGGCATTGTCGATTTTGAGCTGAGCTTTCTGGGCGAGGTCAAAGGGATCAACCCGACCACGCGTGAGCGCCGCCGCGAAGACACACTCAACTTCAAGGTGTTCGTCCGCGACACCACCGCCTGCTTTGTCGGCCTGCCGGAGCAGGGTGGCGGGTTTCCCGTGCCGCTCAACAATGTCTACGGGGTGATTGAAGGGCAGAAGTCGGCGCAGCAGCCGGGGCGCTACACCATCCGCGGGTACAACGCCGACGAGCTGGCGAAGACGTTTCCGGACGCCGACCCGACCCGCGGCACCGAAACGCGGCGCGGCCTGACGGGCACGCTCACGACTTCAGGCGAGCGCGTATTCATCAATGCGGTGTTTCAGGACGGCAACCCGGAGCCGGTGCTGACCCTGGCCATCCAGACCGAAGGAGTGGATTTCAGCCGCGCGATCCTCGCCCGAATGCCCGAAGGCGTGCGCTCAAAGGTCGAGCCGTTCAACCCCAGCGGTAAGGTGGACATCGACAACGCCCGGCTTGTCATCAAACCTCGGGGCGACACCGAGATCGTCTACGAATTCAGCCTCCTGGCGAAGTCCGTGGCTGCGCAGTACCTGTTCCCCGGCGCCGCCGAGCCTGCCCGCTTCCGCGAGGTGCGCGGCACCCTGTCGATTGAAAGCGTGGGCAACGTGGTGCGGCTGGAGCGTGTGGAGGGCAAGCTGATCCAGGCCGACAGCCCGTTTCTGGTGTCGCTGACGTATCGCAACGACACGGTGCAGTCCTTCACGGTGGAGTCGAACGAGTTCGCCGTGTCGCCCGCGCTGAAGTCGATTGTTCCGCCCGGCATTGGCACTGCTCTGGAGCGCTTCAACCCAGCCGGCATGGTGAAGATCCGCGCCAACACCGTGGACAGCGCGGGCCTCAGCAACATTGAAACCGAGATTCTGTTCCTCGGCGGCCCTCAGACAGCCGGCGGCGGAACCAGCGTCCTGTTCGACCTTTTCCCGTATCGCCTGACCAACGTGACCGGCCAGGTGTTCGTCGCCATGCGCGACGACATGGTTGAAGCCCACATCCGGCGCTTGTCGGCGCGGGGCGTCGGCGACGCTGAGGTTGAACTGGACGGGCGGGTGCTCATCCCGCAACAGCCCGAGGGCGCGGGCGCCGGCGAAGACGCCTACCCGATCGTCGACGTGGATGTGCGCGCAACCCGCATCCCCATCGATGCCGCGCTGCTGGATGCGCTCAAGCCGATTTTCTCGCAGGACCTGCCGGAAGGCCAGAAGTCGCAGATGATCCAGTTCGTCGAAGACCTGCACGCGGACGGCACCTTCGGCGTCACCGGCCGCTACCAGATCGACGACAGGGGCGAGATGGACTGGCGCTTCGAGCTTGCGCTCGAGGGCACCGGCGTGCGCTTTGAACATTTCCAGTTGCCGATCCGCGACCTGTACGGGACCGTGATCATCAACAAGACACCCAGCGGGCCTGAAGTCAGCATGCGCAACGTCAACGGCCGCATCGGCGGCGGCGAAGCTGACACCGCGGAAGTATTCCTGCACGAGGTCGGCTACAGCGAAGCCGCCGGGTGGCGGATTGCAGCCAGCGGGCGCAACCTGGAGTTCGGCAGCGAGGCCATCCGGCGCGCCCTGCCGTCCGACTCCGCGCTCAAGCAGATGGTGCTGCGGATCGACCCGATCGGCAAATTCGACATCGACCTGTTCCTCGCGGGCAAGGACGACTTCAAGGAGTACCGCGTCTCGCTGGACACACGGCAGACCGACGTCAACCTTGGCCTGCAGTTCGACGACATGACGGCACGCTTTGACGTCTCTGGCGTAATGCAGGGCGAGGAGCAGCGCATCAACGGCAACGTCTTCGTCAAGGAAGCCTTCTTCAAGAAGGCGCGCTTCAACAACATCACCAGCAACCTGCAGTACTTCGGCGACCGGCTGGAGTTCCCCAACCTGCGCGGGTACTTCTACGATGGGTGGCTTGAGGGGCGGTTTGGCACGCAGGGCAACGACTACCAGGGCGACATTTCGATTCGCGCGGCCGACCTGAGCAAGCTGGGCCGGACGGCGTTTCCTGATGCGGGCGAGCTGATCGGCGCGTTGGACGCCGAAGTGCGCTTTCACTCGCGCCCCAATGACGAAGGCCAGATCGGGCGCGGCCGCCTGGACGTACAGCCGTTCGACCGCCGCAGCGACGACCCCGCGCGGAACACCTGCAAGCTGGCGCCGGTGCCGCTGTTTGACTCGATTGCGGCTGTAACGGGCAGTGAGGCGAACTTCGACGAAGCGCACGTGTTCTTCCTGCTGATGGAGACGCGAATCGTGATCCGCGAGATGGACATCGTCTCGGACAGCGCCCGGGTGGAGACCTTCGGCGGCGATGACGAAAACTGGATCATGTACGGCACGGCGCAGATGAAGATGAAGATGTTCTTTACCCTCGCACCGCGCACGTTGCTGACCCTGCCCGGGTTGCAGGAAGTTCTCGACTTCTTCAAGCAGGTGCTGTTTCCGTTGTACGTCACCGGCACGCTCAACAGCCCCAACGTTGAGCCGGGCAGCGTCTCCGCTCTTGAGCTGGAAGCCGCGCAAGACGAGTTTCCGCGAAGACCGGGGGGCGGGTAGTGCCGCGCCGCAGGCCCAAGCCGGAGCAGGACGAAACCGGCGGGCGCATACGCATCAGCAGCGGCTCATTGCGCGGGCGCATGATCGAATGCCCGCAGACCGGCGGCGTGCGCCCCATGCTGTCGCGCACGCGCATGGCGATGTTCAACCTGCTCGGCGACGAGCTGAAGGGCGCCACCGTCTGGGATTGCTTCGCCGGCAGCGGATTGCTGGGCATCGAAGCAATCAGCCGGGGCGCCGGGTTCTGCGTGTTCGTCGAGCGCGACGGCACGCACTGGCGCGAAGTGCAATCCAATCTTGGTTCGCTTTCCCTGCGCGGGCAGAGCCTGCTGATCCGTGGCAGCGTGTTCGACCTGATCAAGCCCGGCGCGCCGCCGCTGCCGCACACACCCGCCAACATCGTGCTGCTCGACCCGCCGCACGCCATGATCGAGGACCGGCACAGCGCGCTTCCCCCCTGGCTGGAAACCCTGCACAAGACGCCGCTGGCAACCAAAGGGACCATAGCCTGCATAGGCCACCCTTCCGACCTGCACCTGCCGGAGAAGGTGGGGGACTTCGAAGTAGCAACCCGCCGAGAGTACGGAACCGTCGCCTTCACACTGCTGCGCTAAGGACGACGCGAAGACGCGAAGGTCACGCGAAGTCGCGGAGAAAAGCAACGGCTTGAGCCACGAAAACACGAAAACACAAAACATGCCTTTCTTTCGTGCTTTCGTGATTTCGTGGCTATCTCTAGCAGTTTTCCGCGTCTTCGCGTGACCTTCGCGCCTTCGCGTCCAGCAGTTAGGATGGCTGGATGGGGGACACCACCACAACCCCGCAGTCGCTGATCGGTTTGAACCCTGATCAGTTGAAAGACGCCGTTGTCGCAGCCGGCGGCAAGGCGTTCGCCGGCAAGCAACTGGCGCAGTGGTTGTATGAAAAACGCGTCGCTGACTTTGACGCGATGACGAACCTGAGCAAGGAGCTGCGCACTGCGCTTGCGGCGCGGCACACCCTGCTGACTACAGCGGTCGTCGCGCGCGAGGAGTCAGGCGAAGGCACCACCAAGCTTGCCATGCGGCTTCACGACGGGCTGATCATCGAAGCGGTGCTGATGCGCGAGGAGGATCGCCGCACCGCCTGCATCTCGACGCAAGCTGGGTGCGCGATGGGTTGCCGGTTCTGCGCCAGCGGCAAGCTTGGGCTCAAGCGCCACCTGACCGCCGGCGAGATTCTGGAGCAGTTCTTTCACATCGGCGCGGTGCTCAAGGAAGAGCCCGCGGACAGTTGGCTCACCAACGTCGTCGTCATGGGCATGGGCGAGCCGCTGCACAACTTCGACGGGTTGATGGGGGCGCTGGAGGTGCTGAACGCCGAGTGGGGTTTCCGCTTCGGCGCGCGGCGCGTCACCGTCAGCACCGTGGGGTTGCCGGAGCAGATTCGGCGGCTTGCGCGGCAAGGCTACCAATTCAACCTCGCGATCAGCCTGCACGCCACCAGCGACGAGCAGCGCACGGCGCTGATCCCGACCAACGTTGCGTCCGGGCTGCAGAACATTCTCGAAGCGGCCAAGGATTACTTTGAACAGACCCGCCGCGAAGTCACGTTCGAGTACACGCTGGTGGGCGAGCAGAACGACACGCTGGAAGACGCCGAGCGACTGGCTGCGCTGCTGCGCGACTTCCCGCGCGCGAACGTGAACCTGATCCCGATGAACCCGGTAGAAGGCAGCGGCCTGCTTGAGCCGCAGGACGGCGCGGTCGAGGAATTCACCGAGGTGCTGCGCGCCAGCGGCGTAAAGGTACACGTCCGGCGCAAGCGCGGCCGCCGCGTGCAAGCCGCCTGCGGGACGCTAC
>CAZNBU010000247.1:0-5628 GCA_964571035.1 uncultured Planctomycetaceae bacterium
TCATCTTCCAGTTGGCGGCGACAATTGCCACAAACCCCCCATTTGGGCGCAATACGGTAGCAACGAACACGTTTCCCACAAGGACATGGGCACCCAACTGCGCATGCGGCCCACCGTTCTAAACTGGCGGCATGACGATCTACCGGCTACCTGATGAGCACGTGTTTCCGCCGCCCGACGAGGCTGAGCCGGATGGGTTGCTGGCGGTCGGCGGCGACCTTACGCCTGAGCGGCTGTTGATCGCCTATTCCCAGGGCATCTTTCCGTGGCCGCACCAGGGGTGGCCGATGCTGTGGTTCAGCCCGGACCCGCGGATGCTGCTGTTTCCGGACGAGCTGAACCTGCAACGCAGCCTGCGGCAGACAATCCGCAAGGGGCGCTTCGAGATCCGGCTGGACACGGCGTTCGCGCAGGTGATGGCCGGGTGCAAGTCGGTGCCGCGGCCAGGCCAGGGCGGCACGTGGATCACCAAGGGGATGATGAAGGCGTACCAGCGCCTGCACGACCTGGGGTTCGCGCATTCCGCCGAGGCATGGCTCGAAGGCGACCTTGTGGGCGGGTTGTACGGCGTATCGCTGGGGCGCGCGTTTTTCGGCGAGTCGATGTTCGCGAAAGCTGACGACGCAAGCAAAGTCGCGTTCGCCACGCTGGTGACGCAGCTAAAGCGCTGGGGGTTCCACTTCGTGGACGCGCAGGTGCACACGCCACACCTGGAGCGCTTCGGGGCAAGGCTCATCCCGCGCGCGGACTATTTGTCGCTGCTCGAGACGGCGCTGAAACACCCAGCCCGCCGCGGTCCGTGGAAGCTCGAAATCCAGCCCGGTGATGCCTTGGGGTAAGGCAACAGCGGTCAGGATGCTCAGGATTCAAAGGACTGAGTCTTTAGCTCCTGAACATCCTGCAAATCCTGACTGCCTTTCTGCGGTCGAACGCGGGCGTACAAACAACTTCCCATCTTGGAACGTCACCTCGCGCTGCGGTATCGTAGACTCCCCTCGGAGGCAGAGCATGGTTGCAGCCGGCGATTCTTTTGTGGTCGTGTTCGTCATCGGCATCATCGGGTTCGTGATTGCGATGATCGTCTGGGGCGCGAAGCACCAGAAGGCGATCCGCGAGAACTGGGCCAACTTCGCCCGCCGCCACAACCTGCAGTACGCCGGCACCACCTTCGGCGGCATCACCGGGTGGTACGGCGCCGCGCAGATCCGCATCAACACCATCACCCGCGGCTCGGGCAAGAACCGCAGCACCTACACGCAGTTTCATGCCACGATCGGCGCGCCGATGCCGGCTGGGCTGGTACTCTATAAGGAGGGATTCTTCTCCAAGCTGGGCAAGGTGTTCGGCGGTGAAGACGTGCAGGTAGGCGACCCGAACATCGACAATGCTTTCATCATCAAAGCCACCGATCTGCGCGGCGCCCACATGCTTCTGGGCCTTCCGCCGGTGAAGCAGGCGCTGCTTTACAGCGTCGCGCGCCACCCCGGCCTGCGCGTCGAAGGACGCACGGTGTTCTGGGAACAGAGCGGCATCTTGCACAAACCAGAGCAGCTTGAAGCCAATGCCGCCGACCTGTCCTATCTCGTGGAGACGTTCAACGCGGCATACCAGCAGCTATCCGGTGGGCAACCGCAGCAGGCGCCGCAGCGTGTGCCCGCCCCGCCCCCGCCGCGACCCTCGCGCACAGCCGAGGTGTTGCAGGGCACGTCGCAGCTCGGCATCTCGCCCGCGCCGCAGGTGCGGCAGATTGAGCCGGAGCGGCGCCAGGCGATGGCGGAAGTCGCGGGCGCGTTCAAGGCGCTGGAAAAGAAGATCGAGAAGATCGAGAAGGGCGAGCACGTGCCGCAGCCCAAGCCGGTGAGCCTCGACGACGCATTCAAAAGTGAGCCCGCGGCAAGCGCACCCGACGACGCGTTTGCCGAGCCCGACGCCGGCGACGCGTTCAAGGACCCCGAGCCGCTGTTTGAGGAAAAGCCGGCGGTTGCGGATGTCGCCAGCGAGGGCGCCGCCGGCAGCTTCAAGGAGATCGTCGAGCAGCTTTCCAAGCCGGGCAGCATGAGCAGTGAGCGCGAGAAGATCATCGCAGCCAACGCGAAGATGGAGTGGCCGCTGGAGGTCACCGTAGACCGGATCGACCGCACCTTCGGGTTTGATGTCCCGGACAGTCTGCGCGACGGGCGCACGATCGAAGGCCACGTGGGTGACATGAAAGTGGCGGTGCGGCTAAGCAAGGCGCGCAACGCCGAAATCGACAAGCTGCGCAGCGGAGAGAACGTTTCACTACGCGCCGCCGTAGCCGGGTGGGACGACCTGTTCAAGAAGCTGACGCTCAACGCGGAATGAAAGCCCACGGCGGAAGCCGTGGGCCCCGCGCGCTTGCGCGCGGGTAAAACACCGTCACGACGTCGGCCCTTGGCCGCCCACGGCTTCCGCCGTGGGCTTTCACAGCATCTTTTCGAAGTCGTCTTCGGTGATGACCTTTACGCCGAGGTCGTTGGCTTTCTTCAGTTTGCTGCCGGCTTTTTCGCCTGCTACCACGTAGGTCGTGTTCTTGCTTACGCTGCCGCTGGCTTTGCCGCCTCTGTCCCGCACCATCTCTTCGGCGTCTTCGCGCGTGAACTTGGTTAGCGCGCCCGTGAACACGAAGGTCATGCCCGCGAACTTGCCTTCGCCCGGCGCGAGCTTCTTTACCTCCTGCGGCGTGACGTGCCTTTGCAATTCGCGGATCAGCGCTGCGTTGTGCTCGTCCTGCACAAACTTGATCACACTCTCGGCGATCACCGGCCCCACGCCTTCTATGGCGTTCAACTGTTCTTCGGTGGCTTTCAGCAGGCCGTCGATGCTGGCGACCTCGTTCGCGATCAGACTCGCGACCGTTTCGCCGACGTTGCGGATCCCCAGCGCGTAGATGAACTTTGCCAGGGTCGGCGTGCGCGCGCCCTCGATCTCTTCCAGCAGCTTTTCGACCTTACGCTCGCCCCAGCGCTCAAGCCCGATCATCGCTTCGCGTTGCTTAGCCAACCCGAAGATGTCGGCTGTGCTGGCAAGCAGGCCCGCGTCCAGCAGTTGCTGGATGTTCTTTTCCGCCAGGCCCTCGATGTTCATGGCTGTGCGAGAGGTGAAGTGCACCAGCGCGCCCATCACCTGCGCGGGGCACCCGAGATGGTTGGGGCAGCGCACCACGACTTCGTCGCTGATCTTCACCAGCTCTGACTTGCAGCGCGGGCATTTCTTCGCCATGCGCCACGGTTTGCCTCCGCCGTCTTTGACGACCTTCAGCACCTTCGGGATGACGTCACCCGCGCGGTGTACCAGCACGGTGTCGCCAGGCTTTACGCCCAGGCGCTCGATTTCGTCGGCGTTGTGCAGGCTGGCGTGGGTGACGGTGACGCCGCCGACCTTGACCGGCTCAAGCACCGCGACCGGCGTGATGGCCCCGGTGCGCCCGACCTGGATGTCGATCTCGTTGCACTTCGTCTCGCGCTCTTCGGGCGGAAACTTGACCGCCAGCAGATAGCGCGGGCTTTTGCTGCGCACGCCGAGCTCCGTCTGCGTGTCGAAATCGTTGACCTTCACCACCAGCCCGTCAATTTCAAACGGCAGGTCATGGCGCGCTTCGCCGTACGCGCGGTAGGTCTCAATCATCCGGTCGGCGCCCTTGAAGGTCTTCACCTTCAGCGGCGTCCCCTTCAACATCTCGATGCTGGTCTTGAACCCCCACTCGCGCAGCGCGTTGATCGCCTGCTCGGCGGTCTTCACGCCGCAGTCTTCCGGGTTCGCGATCTGGTACCACACCGCCGAAAGCGGACGCTGGGCCGTCATCTTGGGGTCGATCTGCCGCAGGCTGCCTGAGGCTGTATTGCGCGGGTTGACGTAGGTCTTGGCGCCCTCCTGTTCAAGCCGCTCGTTCAGCTTCGCGAAGTCGGCTTTGGCGATGTACACCTCGCCGCGTACCTCAAGGCGCTTGGGGAACTTGCCCTTGAGCTTCCTGGGCACCGACTCGATGGTGCGGATGTTGTCGGTGACGTCTTCGCCGGTCTTGCCGTCGCCGCGTGTGCCAGCCAGCTTCAGCGCGCCGTTTTCGTACACCAGCTCGCACGACAGGCCGTCGTACTTGGGCTCGCAGATCAACTCGACGTCGCCTACGTCGTCGCTGATGCGCTTGTGCCATGCGCGGGCTTCGTCCTCGTTCATGGCGTTTTCGATGCTGAGCATCGGGATGCGATGCTCCATCGGTGCCAGCCCGCTGCGGGCGCCGGTGCCGACGTTCTGGGTAGGCGAATCGTGCCGTGCGAAATCGGGGTGCTGCTTTTCAAGCGATTCGAGCTCGCGCATCAGCTCGTCGAACTCGGCGTCGCTGACCTCAGGCTCGGCTTTGGTGTAATAGAGGTGGTTGTGCCACTGCAAGGCGCGCGTAAGCCAGTCAATCTGCGCCGCCGGGTCTTTGCCGCCGGGACGCTTGCCGGGCTTTTTAGGTTCGTCAGCCATGCCGCCGATTCTGGTTTCGGAAGCGACACTTTGGAACTGCTTGTCCACCGTGACCCCGTGCTTCGGCGGATGGAACCACAGATAAACACAAATACACACAGATCTGTGTTCATCTGTGTTTATCTGTGGTTCTAAAGCAGTTCCGGGCTGCCCGATTTTCCTTCGGCTAAAGAAACGCCCTGATTGCCGCCGATGACTGCGGTACAGGGGCGGCGCAGTGCAGCCCTGCAGAAGGAGCAGACCCATGATCGAAATGACCCTTGAACGCCGGCTCGACGAGCGTCGTGGCCCGGTTCGCCGCAAGACCGATGTCCAGCGCGCCCTGCTTGAGGAATCGCTGAAGGAGCTCCCGCGCTACTTTGTCAGTTACGTTGAGCCCAAGGCGGGCGTCTACAGCTTCTACTACACCACCCTGTACGACGCGCAGATGATGGTGGCTGAGCTCAAGCGCCAGGGCATCGAGGAAAACAACATCGCCTTGTACGCGCGCTACGAAGAGTAAGCGATTGCATTCGAATCCAGACCGCCGGGGATTGCCCCGGCGGTTGTCATTTTGGGGCGTCGGCCCCCGCTGCTATAACCCCGCCATGGCGAAGAAATCCAAGCTGGTGTTTGCCTGCCGCGAGTGCGGGTACAACTCGCCCAAGTGGCTTGGCAAGTGCCCCTCGTGCAACGCCTGGAACACCTTCGTCGAGGAACTGGACGCCAGCAAGGTTCGCCCGTCGCGCCGCGACGCCCTCAACGAACGCACCAAACCGCAGCGCATCCGCGACGTCACGCCGCTGGAGGCTTCGCGCCTGCGCACCGGCATTAACGAGCTTGACCGCGTGCTGGGCGGCGGGTTCGTGCCCGGCTCCGCGATCCTGCTCGCCGGCGACCCCGGCATCGGCAAGAGCACGCTGACACTGCAAGCCGCCCACCGCTTCGCGCAGGCCACCGGCGGCGCGGTCCTGTACGTCACGGGCGAGGAATCGGCTGAGCAGATCAAGCTGCGCGCGGAGCGGCTTGACTGTTTAGGCAACGAGCTGTTTGTGGTTGCGGAGACCAACCTCGACGCCATCCGCAACCACATCAAGGAGCTGACGCCCGCGCTGACCATCATCGACAGCATCCAGACGCTGTACGACAGCGAGCTGCCCA
>CAZNBU010000248.1:0-5621 GCA_964571035.1 uncultured Planctomycetaceae bacterium
TAGTCATTGCCACCTTATACCTCCTATTTGCGGCGATGGCCGGATCTATAGATTTACCTCTCTCCTGGCGGACTTTGGGTTCGTCACGATGCGCCTTTCCGATGACTGGCAGGGCGCGGATTTCATCGCCTTCAAGCCGGATGACGAGAAGCAGTTTCTGAAGGTCCAACTCAAGAGCAGGCTATCGTTCGGAAGGAAGTACGCCGGGAAGGACCTGTATCTGGCCTTTCGCGATGGGGAGAACTGGTATCTGTACCCCCACGATGTGCTGCTAAACAGGGTCTTGCGCACAACAACGGTGAAGAACACGAGATCGTGGGCTGAACGCGGCGGGTATTCCTTCCCGTCCCTGAGCAAGCAACTGCGCAAAATGCTCGAACCGTATAGGGTCAAACCGGTGGCGGGCAGGAAGCGTGCGTCGGAGGAATGAGCTGCGACGAGGAAAACGCCGAGCACCCCAGTCACAAAGTTCAGGACTGGAGCGCTTCAATCCTACCCATCCTGAAAATCCTGACGCAGTTGCCTTTCTATGTGTGGTAGCTCGGTTAACCAACACCGCGCGGGAATCGACAAAGCATCAACCGTCGTTCGGATAGCAGGCCCACGGAGACAACGGTGAAGCCACGACGCCGGCTTGGATACGAGTACCTGCTCGCCCTGATCGGCGTGAAAGTCGCGTTCTTCCTGTTGCTGTGGATCGACGTGATGTCAATCGAGCTGCCGGGGTACCGCATCCCCGACGCCACCGGCGACGCCATCCGCGCGCTCGGCACCTTCGGCGACCTGGCCGCTGCCGACGCCAAAGCATGGTCGCTGTGGGCGCTCTATCTCATCCCGCTCGGCACCACGCTGGGCTTCTTCGGCGAGCTGATCTGGTGGCGCCGCGGCAAGGACTCGCGCTGGGTGCGTGCCGTCTCGCCGCTGTGCTCGCTCGTCGCGGGGTTGGTGGTCGCGATCTTCTTCTTCGGGTTGCACACCTGGGCGCTTGATGCCATCGGGTTCGCCGTCGGCGACGTCGAGTGGAGCGACATCCCGTGGGACATCTTCGGCCACGGTTTGTACGCGACCGCCGTGTTCACGGCAGCCAGCGCCGTCACCGTCTTTACCGTCCGACCTTCCAAGGAATGAAGCCGCCGCTATCGTCGCGGCGATGAAACTGCCCGGCAACATCGATACGGGAATGGCTGTAGCCGTCTGGCGGCGCAACCTGACGGAGTACTCGCACAACTGGACCACCAACATCCTGCCCAACTTCTTCGATCCCGTGCTGTACCTGCTGGGTATGGGGCTGGGGCTGGGCATCTTTGTGGGGCGCGGGGTCAACGGGCTGACCTACATCGAGTTCATCGCGCCCGGCCTGATGGCCGCCAGCGCGATGCAGGGCGCGAGCTTTGAGACTACTTACAACGTCTTCGTGAAGATGAACTTCGCCAAGCTGTACGACGCCTATCTCGCCACGCCGGCGCAGATCCAGGACATCGCCTTTGGCGAATTACTCTGGGCCGTCTCCCGCGGCCTGATCTACGGCATGGCGTTCATGATCGTGCTGACCGGGTTCACGCTGTTCGGCCACCAGATCATCGTCACGGCCTGGGCGATGCTGCTGCCGGTAGCGATGTTGCTGACCGCCCTCATGTTCGCGCTGATCGGCCTGACCTTCACAGCCAGCATCCGCAACATCAACTACTACGGGTTCTATTACACGCTGTGGCTGACGCCGCTGTTCCTGTTCAGCGGCATCTTCTTCCCGCTGGATGACCCGCAGATCGCCGGTGGCCACGGCGAGACCATTGCCTGGTTCACGCCGCTGTTTCACTCGGTGCGTCTGATGCGCGGGTTGGCGCAAGGGCCGCTGGACTGGACTCACGCCGCCAGCGCCGCGTGGATCATCGCCCTGTGCGCGGTGCTCATGTTCGCCGCAATGCGCCGAATGCGCGCCCGCATGGTGACTTAATCGTTTCGACGCCAACGGGCGCCGTGTTATGATCGCCGCTCGCAACTACCCCGCGTTGCCGGTCCCTTCCGGCTTGCCACGTTGAGGGCCCTCCATGCGTCTGCCTGCCTTGCTTCTGCTTTGTTTGAGCGTGCTGACTGTTGCCGGTTGCCAGCGGGACAACCACCCGCGCCTGCCGGATGATGAACCGGACACCGTCCTGCCCAGTGTGGGGCCGTCCGCGATCTCCACCACCGGCGGCCATGCCCAGGGTTTGACCGGGCGGTCCGCGGGCGACAGCGGGTCGATCGGCATCAGCATCCAGGGCGGGCGGCCGCTGCTGGATGACGGCCGGGCACGCGCAACCACAGGCCCCAACTTCTTCGATATCGCGCTGCAAGCCGACGAAGTCGTCACCTACACCGAGTTGGCAACCGCGCAGGCGCCCGTGATCGCGGGCGGCGTGGCGACCTTTGACCTCGCGGTCGAAGGCGCGTTCCTGTTCGGCGGCGTGCGGCTGGACCTTGGCGACGCGCCAACCACCGGCACGCCGGTCAACACCGTGGAAATTCTCGCCGCCGGGCCGATCCGCATCGACGGCAGCATCCGCACCACGCGCTCGGACGCCGACGCCGTGGGGCTGCGGCTGATCTCGACGCACAACCTGGGTGTTTCAGTCGACGGCGGTATCTCGACCGCCGCGGTCAACGGATTCGACGGCGGCAGTGTGCACATTGAAGCGCCCAACGGCCCGGTGATCGCCAATGGGCGCATCCGCGCCGACGGCGGGCCGGCGACAGCGACGCTGGACGGCGGCGACGGCGGCAACGTTACGCTGATCTCGGGCGCGGGCGACATGATCCTGCGCGGCGGCGCGTGGGCTGCAAGTGCGCTGGAAGGCCGCCAGAACGGCGGCAACGCGGGCGACATCGTGCTGGTCGCGACCGGCACCGCGCTGGTGGACTTCCGCTGGTCAATGGCGGCCAACGGCGGGCGCGGCGTGGACGGCGATGGCGGAGCGGGCGGCGGCATCGTGGTCAGCCTCGACGGCAGCGTCACGTGGTTCACACGCATCGACGCGGCTGGCGGCTCCAGCGCGAACGCCATGGCAGGCGACGCGGGCAGCGCGACGTTGCTGGGTGTGCAGCACTCCGGGTTCGTGCGGATGCACGGCGACGGCGGCGCGGCAAGCAACGGCGCCGGCGGCGATGGCGGCGGGCTCCAGATCAGTGGCGCGCACATGCGCCACCTGAACGCGGCGGTGTACACGCGTGGCGGAAACGGCGACACCGGCGGGGGCGGCGGCAACATCAGCATCGACAACGGCGCGCTGCTTGAGAACTGCGACTTCGAAGTATGGGCCCACGGCGGCAACGGCGCGGCGCAGGGCGGCAGCGGCGGGAGCGCCTACCTGAACGCCACCGGTGCGGCTGCGGTGCGCAACTTCAGCCTGCGCGGCGACGTGCGCGGTGGCGGCTCACAGAACGCGGGCGGGCAGGGCGGCAGCGGCGGGCTGTCGGGCGGCGCGGCGCAGGTGTCGAACGCCGAGATCGAGGTTCACGCCACCGGCGGCAACGGCACGCAGGGCGGCGCGGGCGGCACCGGCGAGGTATCGCTAACCGCAGGCAGCGCGTGGGGCACGTTCGTCGGCGACGTGCGCGGCGGCGCGGGCACAACCGGCGCAGGCGGCGGCGGGGGGAGCGTGGTCCTGTACTCGGATAGCGGCAGTGTGGACTTTGTCGTGTCGGCCAACGCGAGCGGCGGCAGCGGCAATACCGGCGGCGCGGGCGGCACGGTCGATATCGGCAGCGATCCGGGTGCTCCCGGCGGAACCACGCGCGTGCTGGGCGACATCGTCAACAATGGCGGCGCGGGCGACGGCACGGCTGGCGCGGGCGGATCGGTAGTGGTTCAAGGCGGCGACGGCGGCATCGCCCTGGAGGGCGTGGATATCGAGGCGGTCGGCGGCTCCGGCGACAGCGGCGGAGTGGGCGGCACGATCTCGCTGACGACAACCGGCTCGGTGGGTGTCACGGGCGGCATGCTCTCGGCCAGCGGAGGGTCCGGTGTGGCCACAGGCGGCGCCGGCGGGACCATCGCGTTCAGCACCAGCGCGGGCGGCGTCACCCTCAACGCGAGTTGCCGTGCCCAAGGTGGCGGCGGCACAGCCGGCGGCACCGGCGGGGCGATTGTGGTGGCGACCGACGACGACGGCACCGGCGACGCGGGCGGGTTCGTTCTAACACACGGCAGCGTGCTCAACGTGCAGGGCGCGCAGGGGGCAGCCGGCGGCACGATCGCCGTCACTGCCACGGCCACGGACGCTGGCGGGGCCGACGGCGCGATCACCATCGGCGGCAGCGTCCTCGCGCGCGGGGGCAGCAACGCGGCGGGCGGCGCGGTGTCGCTGGTTACCGAAGGCGTGGTCAACGTTACCGGGACCATGGACGTCACCGGCGGCGCGGAAGGCGACGGCGGGACGCTCGACGTGCTCGACGCACAACTGGCGGCGCTGGGCGCGACGGCGCGGCTGATCGCCGACGGGCGCGGCGCCGGCGTGGCGGGGATGATCACGCTTGACCCAGCCGGCGCGGGGCCGAACAACCCCGCCCTGGTGATTCAAGCGGGCGCAACACTGCGCACCAATGACGGCGACGGCACGGACCAGAGCGCGACGAACATTACGCTCGACTAGGAGGCGGAAGTGTCGGACATCGAACAGCAAGTGCAGGACCTGCAGAAGCAGATCTGGGAGTCAGAGAAGAAGTTGGCTGCGCTCAAGCAGGAGTGGGGCAAAGCCGACGTGCAGGACTATGAGCTGCAATCGCCCGATGGCCCGGTGAAGCTAAGCGAAGCCTTCGGCGACCACGACACGATGGTGCTGGTGCACAAGATGGGGCACTCGTGCCCATACTGCACACTGTGGGCGGAGGGGTTCAACACGCTCTACAAGTACATCGAAGGCGGTGTGCCACAGGGCGTTACCAAGGCAGCCTTCGTCGTGGTCAGCCCGGACACCCCGGAAAAGCAGCAGGAAGGTGCGGCCAAGCGGGGCTGGACGTTCCGCATGCTTTCGCAGCAGGGGACGACGTTGGCGAAAGACCTCGGGTACCAGGACGCGAAGGGCAGCGTGTGGCCCGGCGTGAGCATCCTAAAGCGCGAGGGGGACAAGATCACCCGCGTGGCGCGCGACTTTTTCGGCCCCGGCGACAAGTACAACAGCGTGTTCAGCTTCTTCGAATTGATGCCCGGCTCGCCTACGCATTGAACGGCAGCATCGCGCGGAGAGCTGCTTTTGGAACCACAGGTAAACACGGGTGAACACGGCTACTACTTGTGTTTAGGTGTGTTCACCCGTGGGTTCGTCACGGGCCTTGTTTCCGCGGGCGATTCGCCTTTGATGGCGGTGTGAACGAATCTTCCCCTGAGCCGATCCGCTTTTCCGACGAAACGCTGGCCAGCGTGCAGGCCCTGTGCGTGGAGCCGCGCGGCGTGGAAGACATTGCCGCGCACCTTGGTGTGGAGGATTCCGATGAGTTGCGCGACTGGCTCGAATCGCTGGCCTTCGCCGGGAAAATGCAGCGCCACAAGGGCCGCCGCTACCAGACGGTGAAGGTTCCGGCTGTGGTCGGCACGTATCGCCGCTCGCGCGGGTACGGCAAAACCGGCGGGTTCGTTGTCCCGCGTT
>CAZNBU010000249.1:0-5605 GCA_964571035.1 uncultured Planctomycetaceae bacterium
CCCGCCCACCCAGCCGGCCCGGCGCGCAGCGCGTCGATCGCGCGGCGCAGGCTGGCGGCTTTGGCGGTGTCGGTCGCGCCGAGTTGCTTGTGCCGCGCCTCGGCGACTTCCAGCTCAGCCGCCACTTCGTCGGCGCAGGCGCACAGCGCGAGCAGCTCTAGCGGGGCGCGCTTCAGGTCCACGACTTCGCGTTCAAACCGCGCCACCAGGTCGCGCGCCACGCGCCGGCGGATCTCGTTCAGCATCCATGCCAGCTTGGGCGCGGCGGCGGGCTCGGCGCACGCCAGCGCCTGCAAGGCGGGCAGCGCCGCCAACCCGAACTCCCCGATCAACTGCCGGGTGGGCTCGGGCCAGGATGCCGCGTCGGCGACATCCGACGGCCATCCGCCGTCAAGCTCCGAGAGCGCTTTCGCCAGCCCCTCGGCGAACTTTGCGCGCGCCTGCCGCAGCGCCAGCAGCGCGCCCGGCTCAGGCGTGCTGTTTCGCGCGGCTTGATCAATCCACTCCGGCTCCTCCAGCGCGGCGCGCAGGGCCGCGAGGCCCGCATCATTAACGCCATAGCGCTCGCCGCGACCGAGCAGCGGCAACGCCAGCATCAGCACAATGCGCGCGGCTTCGCGGTTCAGTTGCTCGCCCGCGATGGCGTGCGCAAGAATTGCGTCCTGCAAGGCGGGCAGCGCGGCGCGACCGAGATCGAGCACGTCGCGGTCGGGCCACGGCCAGGTTTCATCGTTGCCCTCAGCCGGCGGAAACCCGGGTTCAACGGCGGAGACGGCCCGCACTGCGGCACGCGAATAGTCCCAGCGGTAACCCACGGCGTAGTTGCCCGGGTCGTCGTTGTCGCTCAGCACGCCGATTGCGGTCAGCTTGCCGTCAGGGTCCAGCTCAAACCGCGGCGGCTCGCCCTTGAGCACCCGCACAGCCGGGGTCTCGACGGGAAGCCAGCGCGCGGCGCTTTCGGGCGTGGTGAAGCGCTCACGAAAGACCAGCTCACCGCTGTCCTGGGCGAGCAGCGGTGAGAAAAGCGCAAGTATGGCTGTGCAGATCGCTTTCATAGTCAAGCTCGCGCCCGGCGCACCGGGCGAGTACCTGCGAACATCGTGACTGTGCTTGCACAAGCCACAGAACCGCGTATCTCTAAATCGGCATTTGCCGGTTTGCGGGAAAGCGACACGCATGGAAAAGATGCAAGGCACGGTCGTTCGCCTTCACGGCCACCACGCGTGGGTGTCGGCGGGCGGCGTGGAGTATCTGTGCCCCGTGCGCGGCAAGTTCAAGCAGGGCAAGCGGCGCGAGCGCAGCCCCATCGCGGTGGGCGACGAAGTCACGTTCGAGCCGGTTGCCGACAGCGAAGAGAACGAAGGCCAGATCACCGAGATCGCCGAGCGCCGCACCGAGCTGTACCGCGCGCACCCGCGCTTTCCGCGCCAGCGGCAGGTCATCGCCTCAAACATCGACCTGCTGGTGATCGTGATCGGCGCGGAGCGTATCGAGGACCAACTGCTGACCGTGGACCGGCTGCTGATCAGCGCCCTTAGCCAGGGCCTGACGCCGCTGATCGTCGTGAACAAGCTCGACCTGCGCCCGCTTGCAGAAGTGCAAGCCCTGATGGCGCCGTACGCGCACGTCGCACTGTACTTCGTGAGCGCGCAGCGACGCGAGCTGGGCGACCTGCCCGGCGTGTTCCGCGACAAGGCAAGCGTGTTCGCGGGGCCGTCCGGCGTCGGCAAAAGCAGCCTGATGAACGCGCTGGAGCCCGGCCTGCAACTGCGCGTCGGAGAAGTGGACGCAGAGGGCGACGGCCGGCACACCACCACGCACGCCAGCCTGGTGCCGATGGCGGGCGGGCTGGTGATCGACACGCCGGGTGTGCGTGACTTCGGGTTCTGGAACATTGAGCTGCACGAGATCAGCCTGTACTACCCGGATTTCGCGCCGCACCGCGAAAAGTGCCGCTTCAACACCTGCACCCATCGCCACGAGCCGCAATGCGGCGTGCAGGCTGCCGTCCAAGCCGGCGAGCTGGACAAGGGCCGCTACCAGCGCTACCTCGCCATCCTGCGCGAGGCCTGGAACCAGCAGGAGCAACTCGGGCATTGAAAAGCGGCGGACTTGAGGCCCGCCGCTTCGCGTGTGCTGCTGTGTTACAACCTACCCCGCGGCCCGCGACCTGCGGCGCAGCACTGCTGCTCCCGCCGCGAACACAGCCGCCAGCAGCGCGAGCGGGCCTTTGCGCGATCCGGATTGGCAGCTGCTGCCGTCGGACCCGCCGGTTGTGCTGCCGGTGCTGCTGTTGTCGTCGATAATCGTTGGCACGTTCGCGGGAAACGACTCGTTCATCGCGCCGTCTTCGGCTGTGGCGAGGAAGTCGTTGGCTGCGTTCTGGATCAGCGGCACGCTGATGCCAAAGTCCGTCCCGCCGCCCGCGAGTTGCTGCTGGCCTACCACACTATCGCCCGGGTCGATCTGCCCGTTGTTGTTGGCGTCACGATAAATGCGCACGAGACTGTCGGCTTGCGCGGTCCCGGTGATCGTGAAGTTCTGGCGATTGAGCGTCACCTGCGCCGCCGGCGCAGTGATCACCGGCGGGTTGATCGGCGGCGGCGTGGTCTCGGTAATCGTAGGCACGTCCGCCGGCGCGGACTCCAGCATGCGGGCGTCTTCCGCCGTGACCACAAAGTTGTTGGCCGACGTCACGGTCAGCGGTGTTGCAATGCTGAATGCCGTCCCGCCGCCGGTGAGCTGCTGGTTACCGACCTCGGTGTCGCCGCCGTCCACAACTCCGTTGTTATTGAGGTCGGTGAACACACGCACCAGGCTGTCCGACTCAGCCGTGCCCTGGATGTCGTATGTCGCGCCCATGTGGCCGATAGCCGCCGCGGGATCGGTGATCACCGGCGCGGGCGGTGGCGTCGAGTCTTCGACAACTGTCGGCACGTCGGTCGGCACGGACTCCTGGCTTGGCGCGAACTCGGCCGTGACGACAAAGTTGTTTGGCGCATCCTGGGCCAGGGGCACGACGATCGAGTAGCTGGTGCCGCCGCCCATGAGTTGCAACTGCCCCACCACGGCGTCGGCGCCGTCCACGATGCCGTTGTCGTTGTCGTCGGTGTAGATGCGCACCAGCGAATCCGCCACCGCGCTGCCCTGGATCATGTAGTCGGGAGCATCCACCGTAGCCGTCGCCGCGGGGTCGCTCACCGCCGGCGAGGCCGTGATCGGAGGCGCGGCGCCAAACTCGTACGCCCCCATGTCCACGCCGCCGCCGTCGTCGCGCGAGTACCCACGTTGGTCCGCGGTCAGCAACAGTGGGTTGCTGCCGCTGTCGCGCGCGGGGCTGGCGGTATCGATCGCGTGGGTGTCTGTCGGCCCGCCGTTGTTCTGCAATGGCCCCAGCACCGGGTCCTGGCCCGTCACATTCGCACCGGTGCCGGGCGTAATGGTTGCACCGCCGGCGCTCTCGATCAGCGAAGCGCCTACGGTCACGGCGCCGTCGATGTCGGCACTCGTAGCAGCGGTGTTGTCCGCGATGATCGAACTGTCAATGCTCACCGCGCCCGACACAACCATTAACCCGCCGCCCATTGCCGCACCGGGAAGGCCTGCCAAGCCAGCCGAGCTTGCAGTAGTGCCGGTCCCCGCCGGCCCGCCTAGTCCCGCGCCGCCTGCGGTTGCCGCACCGGCCGCGATGGTGGAATTGGCGATGGCCAGCGTTCCGCCTTCGATAAAGATTGCTCCGCCCTCGCCGTCGGCTCCATTGCCTCCATCGCCGCCTGGACCGCCGACAGCAAGGGTTGTCCCGGACGCATCGCCGCCCGCGCCGCCGGCACCACCGTCACTGCCACCAGCCGTGTTGGCTGAGAACGTCGAGTTGATGACGTCAATTGCCCCTGCAGAAACGTACAGCCCACCCCCTTGGCCCGCGGCACCGTTTCCGCCGATGCCACCGGCGCCTGCGAGTGCCGCATTGGTACTGGTTGCACTGGCGGCTTCCGCAAAACCGCCGGTGCCGCCCGCGCCGCCGGTCCCGCCGGTCGCGTCGCCGTCGCGAATTGTGCTGGAGTCAATGGCGACATTCGCCCCCGCTGCCATGACAGCACCGCCCGAACCGGCGCCGCCCGCACCGCCATCGCCGGCATCGCCGCCAAACCCCACGCACAGGAAACCCGGCGCCAGCGCCGCCCCGCGCCCGCCGGTACCACCCGCGCCGCCGTGTCCGCCGCCGGCGCTGTTCTGGACGATTGTTGTCGAGGTAATCGTCACCTGCCCGGACCCGGCGAAGATTCCTCCACCTTCGGCCGCGCCGCCGAAGCCGCCGCTGCCGCCGCTGCCGCTGAATCCAACAAGAGTGCTGCCGCTGATGGTGACCGAGCCTTCACCGCCCTCGCCACCGGCGCCGCCTGTTCCGCCGAACGCGGCATTGCCCGACAGCGTGGAAGCCGTGATGTCCGCCGTCCCGCCAGCCAGATAGATCGCGCCACCGCGGCCGTTGCCGCCATTGCCCGCTGCGCCACCAATCCCACCGGTCACGAAACTGCTGGCTGCGGTGTCCAGGCCGTCCGCGCCCGCGCCGCCGAGGCCGCCCTGCGCGAAGTTGCCCGACAGCGTGCATCCCAAAATCTGCACGATGCCGCCGGCGATGTAGATTCCGCCGCCGAACCCGTGATTGCCGTTGCCGCCGGGTGTGGTTGTGCTGAACCCGGTCGCATTGCCGGAAGCACCGTCTTCGCCCTGCGCCACGTTGTCCTGCAGCGTGACGCCGTCGAGCGACAAATTGCCCTGCTCAAGCAGGATGCCGCCGCCGTGCGCTTCGCCGGCGGCGGTTCCGTCGTCAGTGGCGAACCCGCTGCGAATCGTGATGCCTTCAATGCGAACGTTTACGCCCGCGCCGGCGTTGATGTGGAAGGCACGGTCGTTGCCGCCGGCATCGATGATGACCGTTGCGCCGGTGGCTGGGCGGATCACGAGGTCGCCCATCGCCTTGGTGATGTCGAGGTCGCCCGACGCGTTCGCGTTTTCAAGCGCCGCGCCCGTTAGGTTGTACGTGCCGGACGCGAGCACGACTTCATCATTCGTCGTGCCGCCGTTGGCGCTGTTAATCGCCGTCCGCAGCGACGCCGTGTCGGTCGCGTTGAACGTCGCCGCGCTCACACCCTGGCTCGCCGCGGCCGCCATCCAGAACGGCGCCGAAGCCACCAGCGCGCGCCGCACATCAAGGTTGTGATAGAACCGCTGCGCACGACGCTTTCGCGTGTTCATCGAGTACCCCCGCAGCCCAGAGATTGTTTCGCACCTGATGCGCCGAGATTAGCAAGGCGCGGCCCCGCAACCAAACAAGGAATCCAGAAAGTTTTACATAGAACTACCGCACGGAGCTCCCATATGAAGCCGGGACGCCGCAAGGCGCCCCGGATGACCCGCATTCTGATTGACTGGGCTAACTAGTGCGTTTCCGGCGGGCAAACGCGAGCACGCCAACCAGCGCGGCCCCCAGCAACGCCCAAGGCCCCCTCTGCGGGTCGGTCGTGCAACTTCCTCCGTCAGAGCCGCTTGGGTCGTTGTTTCTTGGTGGTGGGGTTGGGGCTGGCTGGATTGTGAGGTCGTA
>CAZNBU010000250.1:0-5595 GCA_964571035.1 uncultured Planctomycetaceae bacterium
TCCACAGTGTTGTCGCGGGCGGGCCCGCCGCGAAGGCCGGCCTGAAGCCGGACGACATCGTGTACGGCGCGGCGGGCAAGGGTTTCGGCGACAACGCCTACCTTGAGCTGGGCGACGCGATCCTGGCCGCCGAAGCTGCCGACCCGCCGGTTTGCGAATTGATGATCCGCCGCGGCGACACGGAGCAGAAGCTCCCGGTCACACTGACGCGCTACACCGACGAAGCCGCGCGCCGCAAGGCGATCACCGACGCGGCGCTGAAATGGCTTGCCGATGAGCAGGATGGCGAAGGGGCGTTCCGCAGCACCCTGTCGCCCGAAGTCAGTTGCGTGGTGCTTACCAGCCTCGCGGGTTTGTGCTGGCTGACCGACAGCACGCCGCACGAGGGGCGCTACGCGAAGAATATCGTGAAGGCGGCTGCGTTTGTGATGGAGCACGTGGGCGAGCAGAAGGACTACCGCCGCCTAAAGGGCAAGAACAACGACCAGACCAACTGGAGTCTGGGCTACGGCGGCATCTTTCTGGCGCACGTGCTGAAAGCCGCCGACGCAAAGTGGCTGCGGCGCAGCGAGATCAGGCGCATCGAGGCGAAGCTGCGCTGGGTACGCGACCGCATATTCAAACAGGCTGAAGAAAACGGCGGGTTCGCAGCCGGGCCGGGCGGCGAGAACCTGCTGGGGTACGTGCACCTTGAGGTGATGTCGAACTTCTGCCTCGCGGCGCTGGGGTGCATGAAGCAGGCGAGTGTAGACGTAGACGAAGAGAAGCTCGCCCCGCTGGTCGCCTACGTCGAGAAATGCCAGGGCGAACACGGCGGCATCCACTACGCCCACGACAAGCTCTGGGGGCCGGAGGTGGGCCGCACCGCGGGCGCCATGAACGCGCTCGCGTCGCTGAAGCTGATTGAGTGCGAGAGCTACCCGCGCATGCGCGCGTACTTCGAGAAGCACCACGCCGACGCCTTCGGCGGCCACAGCACGCCCACGATGCACCAGTTGTCGGTGGCGCTGGCGGCGAAGCGGCATGGCATGCTCGACAAGTACCGGCACGCGCAGCGCCGCGAATTCACCATGGTGCGCAATCCCGACCACACCTTTGCCAGCCGCCCAACCGCCGACACCCTGCGCATGGGGATGAACATCGACCGCGACCTCGGCCGAGTGTGGACCACGGCGCACTGGGTGCTGATCCTGAATGCGGAAAAGGCCTGCCCCCTTTGGGCGGGGTAGCTCGCCACTACCCCCGCGTTTGCGCCCGCACTAATCTTCCGCCATGCCGATCGCGATCCGCCCAGCCACGCCCGACGACCTGCCCGCAATCCGCGAGCTTGTGGACCAGCTTGGGTATTCCGTAGACGCCGTAGCGCTGGCCGAGCGCTTCAAGGCGTGCTCCGGCAGCGATCACGCCGTGCTCGTCGCGCACGATGGCGCGCGTGTGGTGGGCTACGTCCACGTCGCCCGCAAGACCGACCTGGTGTACCCGGCGTTCGCCGAAGTCATGAGCCTGTGCGTAGACGAAGCCGCGCGCGGGCAGGGCATCGGCAGGGCGCTGCTGCAACCCGCGGAAGACTGGGCGCGCGACAACCACCTCGCGGGCCTCACGTTGGGCTCGCGCGACATCCGCAAAGACGCCCACCGCTTCTACGAGCGCGAAGGGTTCAAGCTCGAAAAGGTCCAGCACATTTACAAGCGGCTTGTCTAGACAGATGCAGCTTGTCCGACCTGCAACGCTTCGAAATTAGCGTTGCCGCCCACGCGCCGCCGCTAGCCCTGCGGGGTCTGGCTCTTTTTCGGGCCGAAGTTGGACCGAAAAAGTGCCTGACCCCCTCCCCGCGTCCTGCTGGCCGCTGCCAACGCCCACGCGCCGCCAATCGAACGCAACAAAACGTGTGCCATTTGTGCGAATGTCTGCCTGACGTATCACTTGCACATTTTTCTCACGATTTCCCTTGCCCCCCTTGTGACGGAAGCTATAGCCACCGCTAGGGGTGAGACTGTGTTCAACTTGATCGTTGTCATCCTTCCGCTGCTTTTGCCAATCGGGACGATGCGGTGCTCGTGGGCAGCCCCACCGCGTGCGCAATCGCACGAACTGGAGGCGATCCTGTGTGGGAACATGCACGTCCTTTCTGGTGAGTGTCTGACGGGTCAAGGGCAACGCGATCTTCGACGCCGCACGGTAACAAACCATGCAGCGTGCATTTGACTGCGAGCAGGCCTGAAACCAGGGGGCGGCGACCCCAAGCGCGCAAATTGGCAGCAAACAACCCGCAATTCTCTTGAACCCGCGAAAGGGGCGCAGTCAAATGAAAATCCACGCGGCAACGCTTGTAGGATTCATCATGCTGGTGACAGCAGCCAGTCTGTCAGCCCAGCCATCGAGCACTCAGGTCAGGGACGCGATAGAGGACCATTTTACGGTCACGGCGTCGACACCTTCCAGCCTCACGCCGAAGTTCCACGCCACGCTGAACCCTAGTAGCAAGTTTGACGTTGCAGGATGGCTAGTTCGCGCCGACTTGAACTCGCTGGGGTACAACTACGCCAGTCATGGCGCGCTGGGCTGCATAAGCAGCAATTCGGTACCGATGGTCTTCGCGGGCGGCAACGCGGCGACTCCCGGCCCAGACGACGATCTCATTCTGCTTTGCGTCGGCGCGCCCGGCGACCCCGCATTGGGAGGAGCCGGCGGAACGGTGACGGCAACGACCGGCGGCGCGGACTGTTCGGCCTACGCAGTCGGAGGCAATGGCACGCCCGGTACGAACGGAGCTGGCGGAAGCGCGACGGCGAACAGCAGCGGGTCGGGCGCCGGTTACGCCAAGGCCTACGGCGGTAACGGCGTAGGCACCGGCGCAAGTGGCGACGCAACGGCGACCGCGCCAACGGACGCATACGCGCAATCTGGTTCGGCTGCCTCAGGCAATGGCGGTGTTGCGACCGCCACTGCTACGGCTTCCGGCGGCAGCGCCGAGGCATGGGGAGGTGAATCATCGTCAGGCAACGGAGGAATGGCGACGGCCTTGGCTCCAGCCACTGCCTTCGCCCGCGGCGGAGGCACTGCAGGCGGCACCGGCGGCGACGCCTTTGCGGGAACGGCAGTCAGCCGAGCAGAATCTGCCACCGCATATGGCGGCACCGGCACTTCCGGTCGGGGTGGCGACGCGAGCGCTTTCTCGACCGACTCCGCGTTCGCATATGGTGGCCCTTCAGACCTCGCGCGCGGCGGCGACGCGATGGCCGACAGTAGCGGCGATCAGGCATTGGCCATTGGCGGCAACACCGAGTGGGGCATTCGGGGCGGTGATGCTGATGCAACCGGCTCGGCTGGCGCTGAGGCGTACGGGGGCCATACAACGCAGGCGGCTGCGGGCACTAATGGTGGCGCAGCAACAGCGACGGTCACGTCCGTTAACACCGGCGCCGATGCTTACGCCGAAGGCGGGATGGGGCGAACCGGTGGGAACGCTACCGCAGATTGCGATGGCGCCGGCGGTGGCAACGGTTCGGGTGGCGACGCCGTGGCCGTCGGCGGCGATGGCGAAAACTTCGGTGGCGGCAGTAGTGACGGTGGCCATGCGACCTCAACCTCAACAGCTTCCGGCGGTACGGCGGAGTCGTTCGGTGGAGATGCTGCCTCTGGAAGCGGCGGCGGTGGGACAGCCGATGCAACCGCCTCGTCCGGGCAGTTCGTCGATAATCCGTCGGCATCTAATCCTGTTGGAGGGTACGCTTTTCGAAGCTGAAGTTTTGCGCAACGTATGATCACGCGGACGTGAGTCGGATGCAGGGAGTGAGCCATGAACCGTAAGCTTGCTTTATGGCTATTCACGGCGGTCAACCTAGCCATGCCCGCATACTCGCAATTGAACGGCACGTACACCTGCGCCAATGGCAATCCGGGCAATGCATTTGACTACGGTGAGATCGGCGACTTCTTTGATGACTTAGAAACATTCGGCGTAAGTGGTCCGGTAATCCTCGATGTTTATGACGACGGCGGACAATTTGTAGTTACTGGCAAACCATCGTACGCTCTGGGACTCGACAACTTCGGGTCAGCAACACCCGTGCTAGGCATTAGTTCGACGAACACTCTGAACATACGCGCGGCGACGGGAGAAGTACCCCAAATCGTGGGGTCTCTGAATATACCCAATCACGGAACGCCCACCGCTCCGAGTGCCGCCCTAACGTTCCACGGTATGTCTTTTACAACTGTGGAAGGCTTAACGATCGGTCCGGGAATTGGTTCATTGTATTGCGGACTAGTGTGGTCGGCTGGACCGAGCGGGGCGCAATTCATCCACATAAGCCGATGCCGCGTATTCAATCAAGGGCGTTTTGGAGTTTGCTTTTACAGCACTGACCAGAATGTCAACAATGTAACAATCGAAAACAATTGGATTTGGGATTGCTGGTATGATGGATTCTATAGCCGCCATCCGGGCATTGAGTGGATTGTACGGCATAACACCGTTATTGCGGCCGACAATGGCCCCGCGTTCGGGCATGTCGGGATTAACGCTTGGGGAGTCTTTGAAAACAACGTTGTTTATCAAACGAATAACAACGACGCCGCGATTGATACGCAGAATCCTCCAATCAATGTGGACGGCAATATTATCTTTGCCCAGGATATTAATAATATACACTTGTCGTGGGCGCAATGGCAGGTTTCGGGGCGGGATCTCAATGGTTTGAACGTTGATCCCTTGCTGATGAACGTCACTTCTGGGCAGGAGGATTTGCGGCTTCAGTCGGGGTCGCCGGCTCGGGACTTGATTGCGGCTTCGGGGGTCAGTGTTGACGTGTTCGGCAACCCGCGGCCTATGGGCTCAGGCTACGATGCCGGGGCGCATGAGTACCCATCGCCTCGCATGGAGGTTGAATACAACTCCACTCCGGTGGCCAACGCCGGCGCGGTGCATGTCGGCGATGTGCTGCTGTTTGGCGAGACTCGCGTCTTTACCATTCGCAACACCCATGCAGCCGACCTTCTCCTTACCGGTACTCCACCGGTGATTCTTACTTCCGGCGCGAACTTGGCCTCGGCCAGTGTGCAGGCACAGCCCGGATTGACCACCATCCCGTTCAACGGCAGCACCACGTTTACGGTCTACATTGAGCCCGCGGCGGCTGGGCCGTTTGACTTGCAGGTCTCGATCGCCAACAGCGACGTGGCGAACAACCCCTATGCCTTCACCATCAACGGCAACGGCATAACCAATGCGGCAGCGCGGGCTGATCCGGCGCCCAACTCCAACTTCTCCGGGCCGCCGGGCGGGCCATATGTGTATGCGCTCAATCCGGGCGATCCCTTGGCCAACGCCGAGATCGTGCTTTCGGACTTTGAAGGCGACGCCATCACAGTTACCGGCATCGCCCAGATCAACCCGCCCACCGGCGTGAACACGCCCACTACGCCCGCACCCGGCCACCCGATTACGCTGGTTTGGACCGGCGTCATGGGCGCAAGCAACCCCGCGGGCATGTATGAGTACCAGGTGCATTTTCACGACGCCGTGAACGGCACTCCGGTCTCGGTCACCCTGTTCATCACCAACAACGACCTGCCGCCTACGCACACCCTGGC
>CAZNBU010000251.1:0-5595 GCA_964571035.1 uncultured Planctomycetaceae bacterium
CCATGACTATGGCTGAAACCGGCCACCTGGTGTTCGCCACCCTGCACACCACCGACGCGGTGCAGACCATCAACCGTATCCTGGACGTGTTCCCGACCAACCAGCAGCAGCAGGCGCGCGTGCAGCTAAGCTTCGTGCTGCTGGGGGTGATCGCGCAGCAGTTGCTGCCGCGAGTAAAGGGCGGGCGCGTGCTGGCGATGGAGATCCTCAAGGTCAACGCAGCCGCGCGCAACCAGATTCGCGAAAGCGAAGTCCACCAGATCTACACGATCCTCGAAACGGGCAGCCGCGAGGGCATGATCACCATGAACCAGTGGCTGTACAACCTGTACATCCACGGCGAGATCACGCGCGAAGTAGCGCTGACCCGAAGCACCAACCCGGACCAGATGAAGCGAATGCTGTCCCAAGGCGGCCGCACCGGCCGTTCCGCCGAAACCACCGGGGCCCTGCAACAGCGCTAGGAAAACTAGTGCCCCGAGCGCGAGCTCGGGGCGATCCATCAATTGCATGCAAGTCCATCCGGTTTCGCCCCGACCTCGCGGTCGGGGCACCAGCTTTGCGCTAGTTGACCCGCCGCTTCAGTGTCTCAAGTGTGTTCTTGAACAGGATCTGGGTGGTTACGCTGCCTACGCCGCCCGGCACCGGGCTGGCCCAAGCGGCCTTTGCGGCTACGCTTTCCCAGTCGCAGTCGCCTTTGTACTTGCCGCCTTCGGCTGCGATGGTGGCTACGTCCACTACCACCGCGCCGGGCTTCACGTAGTCGCCGGTTACCATGCCGGGCTTGGCGCCCATGGCCGTCACCAGGATGTCCGCCTGGCGGCATACGGCGGGCAGGTTGGGCGTGCGGCTGTGGCACATCGTTACCGTGCAGTTCTTGTCCAGCAGCAGCAGCGCAGCCGGCTTGCCCACGATGATGCTGCGGCCCAGCACCACCGCGTGCTTGCCTGAAAAGTCGATGCCGCTTTCGGCTGCCAGCTCGACCGCGGCGCGGGCGGTGCAGGGCAGGTTGCGGTACTGCTTCATCATCAGGTGGCCGAGGTTGTCCGGGTCCACGCCTTCGACGTTCTTTTCGGGCGCGATGACTTTCGCCAGCTCGTTGGCGTCGAGGTGTTTCGGCACCGGCAGTTGCAGAATCATGCCGGTCACGTCCGCGCGCGCGCAGATCTCACGGATGCGCCCGGCGGCTTGCTCGAACGTGGAGTCAGCCGGGATGCGGTCGGCGGTGTAGTCGACGCCGAGCTTCTCAGCGGCTTTCTTCTGGTTGTTGACGTACCAGTCGCTGCTCTCGTCGCTGCCGATGCTCAGGCTGACAAGGTGTGCCGTGTGCCCCTGCTCCTTGAGTTTGGCAAATTCGCCGGTGAGTTCTTCCCGAATGCGCTTCGCCAGCGCCTTGCCGTCCAGAATCTGTGCACCCATTCCAGCCTCCTGTGAGGCCGTGACGGTAGCAGTTGAAGTTGGAAGTTGAAGTTGGAAGTCACCGCTACTTCCTACTTCGACTGTGAGCCGCAGGCTTACGCCCGGGCGTTGAAGCGGTTGCTTTGGGCTGTGGTCAGGTCGGCTGGGCGGCCTTCTTCGTTCATTTTGGATACGGCTTCAGCCCACATTTCCTTGATGCCCCGCAGCACCTTGATCGCGCCGTCGAGCGGCTGTGAGTCGCGGCGGGCGCTCGCGTCGGCGATGCGGGCGAAGGCGAACTCGTACAGGTTGACGATGTTGCCGTAGGATTCGCCCAGGTCGGGGCGCACGCTGGTCATCAGCTCAGCCACGATCTCCTGCGCGCGGGAAAGCAGGCGCACGCTTTCGCCCTGGTCGAGTTCCATGACGTCGCGGCCCTTTTCGGTGGCGCGCACGGCGCCGTCGATCAGCATCAGCATCAATACCTCCCGTGGGGCGGTCATCACCGTAGCCGCCAGGTAGTCGTTCTTCGGCTTGTCCGCACGCGGCGCCGCCTGCGGCTTAGCCGGCAAAACGCCCCGAGGCGGTGCATAGGTAAGGTTGGAGCCTTGCGCGCCCATACACGTAAAATACCAAATACATAAAAGAAGGCAAGCGGGTTTCGGGGTAAGGCGCAAAGCTTAAGGCTGTCAGGATTTACAGGACGTTCAGGATTGAAATCCTAAACATCCTGACAATCCTGACCGTTTGGCTTTTCGTGGAGCGGCAGCGCCTTGGCGTGAGGCCACTAGGGTAAGCGAGCAACGCAGTCGATCTCGACCAGCACATCCTTGGGCAGGCGGGAGACCTCAACGGTGGCGCGAGCGGGGCGGTGGTCACCCAACGCCTTTGCGTAAGCTTCGTTCACAGCGCCGAAGTCGTTCATATCCTTAAGGAAGATCGTCGTCTTCACCACGTCACCAACCCCGCAGCCCGCGCCCGAAAGCACAGCCGCCAGGTTCGCCATCACCTGAACCGTCTGCTCAGCCGCCGAGCCCCCAACAAACTGCCCACCGGCGTTCAATGCAATCTGCCCCGAACAGAAAACGAACCCGCCAGCCACAACAGCCTGCGAATAGGGGCCAATTGCCGCTGGAGCGGCAACAGTGCGAACCAGCTGGATGTCTTTGGCCATTGTATCTCCGAGTTGCGGTCAAAGGTCTAAGGTCAAAGGTCGAAGTCACTTCCCGTCGCCTTCAACCTTGAGGCGAAGTGCGTGCAGTTTTCGCGCAAGAATCGAGACGGAAAGCAGCAGCGGTTCCACGTCTTCCTGTTTGGCGTATCCAAGGTCTCTCGCAAGCATCAGCTCATACTCTGTCTCAGCAAGGGAGCTTTCAGCGATGTTCAGAAACCTTGCGTAGTCGCGGTTGCCTGTGCGTTTGGAGCCTTCGGCAATGTTGATCGGCACCGAAGTCGAGGCGCGGCGAAGCTGGGACGTCAATCCGTACAGTTCGTCGCGAGGGAAGCCGCGTGTAAGGCGGTACACGTCAAGGCTAAGCCTGTGTCCGAGCTCCCAGACCTCAATCTTGGTGAAGCGTTGCACGTAGCGCCTTTCGACCTTTGACCTTCGACATTCGACGCGCGGCGAAGCCGCGCTACCACGTGTCCGGATCAAACAGCTTCTTGTACTGCTCCAGCGCGTAGCGGTCGGTCATCCCGGCTATGTAGTCGCACACCACGCGGTGCACGCCTTCGTCCGCTTCCACGCGCTTTAGAAACCCGCCCGGCATGAGGTACGGCTCCGACACGTAGCGCTCGAACATCTCGCGCATGAAGCGTGTGCTCTTCTCCATGCCGCGGCGCACCGTGCGGTGCATGTACAGCTTGTTGTAGAGCGCCAACTTCAACCCCTTCACCTTCTTCTTGAACTCTGGGCTGAAGTCGACCACCGCCTCCTTGCCCTGGTACTTGAGCACCGCGTCCACGCTGCCGAACTGCTCGGCTGCAAGCCGCGCCGAGGTGTGCTGCAACAGGTCCGTCACCTGCAAGTCCTTCAGCCGCCGCACCAATTGATAGCGCAGCAGGTCCTCTTCACCTTCGGGCACGTTCGCGCGCGCGTAGTCTTCCGCCTCCGCGAACAGCTCGCTCTCGCGCGCGGCGCCCCACTTCAGCAGGCCCGAGTACAGCCCGTCGTCCACGTCGTGCGCGTTGTAGCTGATCTCGTCGGCGAAGTTGGCTACCTGCGCCTCGAGGCTGGGCGATTCGCGCTCGATCAAGCCCTGGAACAGCGGCTTGTCGTAGTCGGTGCGATGCTTCATCAGGCCGTAGCGCACCTCGCGTGTGAGGTTCAGCCCGGAAAAGCGCGGCAGGTAGTGGCGCTCCAGTTGATCGACAATGCGCAGCGACTGGCCGTTGTGCTCGTATCCGCCGTGGTCCTTCATCAGCGCGCGCATGGCGTGCTCGCCCGCGTGGCCGAAGGGCGTGTGCCCGAGGTCGTGGGCGAGGCTGACGGCTTCGCACAGGTCTTCGTTGAGCGCCAGCGCCCGCGCGATCGTGCGCGCCGCCTGCGCGACCTCGATGGTGTGCGTCAACCGCGTGCGGAAGTGGTCGCCGTGCCAGTTGAGAAACACCTGCGTCTTGTATTCAAGCCGCCGGAACGCCGCGCAGTGGATGATACGGTCGCGGTCACGCTGGAACGCGGTGCGGTAAGGGTGCTCGTCTTCGGAATGCGCGCGGCCAAGACTCGCGCTGGCACGCAGGGCGTACGGCGCCAAGTGCGAATCCTCCCAGGCTTCAATCTGTTTGCGGTCGATCATGGCGTGCCAGCGTCGGTCAGAGCGCGCCGCTAGTCAATGCCGATGTCAGGGCCGCGAAGACGCGAAGACTGTAACTTTGCGTTTTCGCGCTTTCGCGGCTGTCTGCCGGCACGCGGCAACAGCCGAGAGGGCCGCTATCATACGAGGCATGGACCGCCTGCTGACCGTTGCCGACTTTCGCAAAGCCGCCAAGCGTGTGCTGGATCCCGCGGGTTGGGATTACTTTGCCTCGGGCAGTGACGCGCAGACGCTGCGCAAGCGCAACCGGCGCGCGTGGGACGAGGTCGAGCTCCGCCCGCGTGTGCTGGTGGACGTAAGCGAAGTCGATCCCGCAACTGACGTGCTTGGGCTGAAGCTGCCATTTCCAGCCATGGTCGCGCCGATGGCCTACCAGCGCCTTGCGCACGAAGACGGCGAGCTGGCAACCGCGCGCGCCTGCGCGGCAGCCGGCGTGCCGCTGATCGTCAGCACCATGGCGAACGTAACGCTGGAGGCGATTGCCGAAGAAACGGCTGCGCCCAAGTGGTTCCAGCTTTACTGCCACCGCGACCGTGCGATCACTGAAGACCTGATCAAACGCGCCGACGCCGCGGGCTACCAAGCCATCGTGGTCACCGTGGACGCGCCCGTGCTGGGCCGCCGCATCGCTGACGAACGCAATGGGTTTGAGTTGCCGAAGCACCTGACGCGCGCGAATCTGGCGAAGTACGAGAGGCCCGTTGAAGGTCGAGGGACAAAGGTCGAGAATGGCGCACCCCGCGATGAACCGCTTCACCCTTCGACTTTTGACCTTCGACCATCATCGCCGCAGGGCTCCCATCTATCGAGCCTGTTCGCCCATCGCCAGGACGCGTCGCTGACGTGGAAGGACCTCGAATGGTTCCGCACGCTGACCAGCCTGCCGATCCTGCTCAAGGGCGTGCTGCGAGCCGATGACGCGAAACGCGCCGTGGAAGCCGGGTGCGCGGGGGTGATCGTCAGCAACCACGGCGGGCGCCAACTGGATGCGGCGGTGGCTTCCGCCCGTGCGCTGCCCGAAGTCGCGCAAGCCGTAGGCGGTGCGATCCCGGTGCTTGTGGACGGCGGCATCGAGTGGGGCGCCGACATCCTGCGCGCGCTGGCGCTCGGCGCAAGCGCGGTCCTGATCGGCCGCCCGGTGCTGTGGGGTCTCGCCGTCGGCGGCGAGGACGGCGTCAAGCACGTGCTGGACCTGTACGCCGAAGACCTCCGCCGCGCCATGCAACTGGCTGGGTGTGCGCGGATCGCCGACGCGAACGAAGCCCTGTTGCACACCTGCAAGCTATAGTGCCTGCGAGGTGACTATGCGCCTTACTTTACTCTGTTCGCTTGCCCTGCTTGCTGCTTGCTCGGCGCCACCATCGAACGGCGATGCGCCGCCAGA
>CAZNBU010000252.1:0-5590 GCA_964571035.1 uncultured Planctomycetaceae bacterium
GCAGCGTGAACAACGCCATCAGGTGCCCGACGACGCGCCCCGTCTTGCCACGAACCAGTTCACAGGCATCCGGGTTACGTTTCTGAGGCATGATGCTGGAGCCCGTGGTTACCGCGTCGCCCAACGTCACGAACCCGAATTCGGCGCTGGACCACAGGATCAAGTCTTCGGCGATCCGCGAAAGCTGAGTCATCAGGAGCGCACAGCAGTACGTCAGGTCGACAGCAAAGAGCCGATCAGAAACACCGAACATGCTGTTGGACACTGACTGTTCGAGCGAACAACTTGCCGCCAAACGCTGCATATCGACGCTAAAACTGTTGCCGGTACACGCGCCCGAGCCCAGAGGCGAATCATCCTCGCAGTAGAATGAATAGGAATGCGCGAGGCTGCCAACCGGCTTCTCGATCATCACCTGATAGGCAAGTAGTTGGTGGGCGAGCCTAACTGGCATAGCGCGCTGAAGGTGCGTGTACGCCGGAATGATCGTCTCTACGTCATCCGCCGCGCGCGCAATGATCTGGGTCTCCAAACTTCGGGCCGCGTCAATCAATTCGCCACTGCGACGGACGCACCACATACGAAAGTCGGTCGCCACCTGATCATTGCGACTGCGCCCGGTGTGAAGCTTCTTGCCTGCGTCGCCGATGATTTCGGTTAGGCGGGCTTCGATGTTCATGTGGACGTCTTCGAGCTCGACGCGCCAGTTGAACTTGCCGCTTTCGATTTCCTCTTTGATCTGCGCGAACCCGCGGCGGATGTCAGCCAGTTCCTTCTCGGACAGGATGCCGATGCGTTGCAACTCAGCGGCGTAGGCCAGCGAGCCCTCGATGTCCTCGCGCCACAGGCGCCGGTCATAGGACACCGACTCGCTGAACTCCTGCATCAGCTTGTCCGGCTTGCCGCTGAATCGTCCTGACCACATGGTTGCTGCCTTCCTGCAAAGTTTTGGAACCACAGATGAACACGGATGCACACGGATAACTGCTCAAACCAACTGCCTCTATCTGTGTCTATCTGTGTTCATCTGTGGTTCCAAAGCAGTTACGACGAAAGATAAAGCTCAGCCGTCTTCTTGTAGATTTCGTACCCGCGCCACAGCTCTTTTTCTTCCAGGTACTCGTTCGCTGCGTGGCTTAGCTCGGGCAACCCGGGGCCTATGATCAGCCCCTGCGCCTTGTCGTTCCACCACGCGTCGCTTACTCCGCCAAACGCGATCGTCCTGTCGCGCTGCCCGGCGCGGCAGGCGCATTGCACCAGCGGGTCGTTGGGATCGCGCTGCCATACGCCGAAGCGCGCCTTCTCGCGCTCGACACAGGTGTGCTCGCTCATTGCGGCCTTTACCCGCTTGATTGTTTCGGCGTTGTCGAGCTGCGGGATGGTGCGGCCGTCGATCACCCATTTAATCTCGCTGGGCACGACGTTGCGCGCCACGCCGCCGTTCACCATCGTCACAGCCAGCGTGGTGCGGCCCAGCAGGTCGTCGCGCTCCGGGAAGCTTTCATACAACTCTTCCACTTTCAGGATGTCGCGCGCGGCGTGGTAGGCGGCGTTGTCGCCCTGCCAGGGGCGTGCGGCGTGGCTGCTCTTGCCGCTGGTTTTCATGTCGAGCTTGAACATGCCGCGCTCAGCCGTGCAGACTTCGCAGTTGGTCGGCTCGCCGGTGATGCAGGCTTCGAACTCGGGAATCTCGTTGCGGAAGATCTCGAACCCCTGGCCCTGGATCTCCTCGTCGCACGTGGGCGCGAACATCAGCGTGCAGGCGGCTTCGTCGAACTTGGCACTCAGCAGCGCGTGGAACATCCCCATCAGGCACCCGCCGGCATCGCTGCTGCCCAACCCGTGCACGCGGCCGTTTTCGCGTGCGCCGTCCCACGGCTCGCGCGTGTAGCCCTTGTTGGGCGGCACGGTGTCCGTGTGGGTATTGAACAGCAGGCGGCGCTTGCCCGCACCGCGCCAAGCCAGCAGGTTGCGGCCGGATTGTCTAAACTGCAGGCCGTGCTTTTTGAACTCGGCGACGAACCACGCGATCACGTCGTGCTCACCGCCTGACACGCGTTTGATGCGCGTGATCTGCGAAAGTGAATCGGCGATCTGGTCTTGCGTGATCATCCCTGCTCCGTCCATGGGGAAGGGGTCAGGCACATTTTCGTACCGAAAATGAGCCAGACCCCTCAGCCGCATCGCCTGCGCAGTGGAGTCCGTTTCCGGCCTCGCTCGCCCAAGTTATCAGGCGCGCGGCACTTCCCATAGTTGTCCTGCGGCGAATAGAAATAGCGCGTTGGCGCCTGTTTGCAAGAGTTGGTCTCACGCGAAGACGCCAAGCCGCCAAGTACTACAGAGTAACAGGACGGGCAGGACATGCAGGACAACTGCCCTGTCCTGACTGTCCTGTCCGTCTTGTTGCCTTTCTTTGCGCCTCCGCGTCTTTGCGTGAGATTGCCGTTAGCCGTTGTGAGTGGTAGCAGCGGGGCATTTGCCGCAGGCGTGGCCTTCGCCTTTGCCCTGCGAGACTCGCAGCGTGCGCCATACGCGCCACGCGCCGAACAGGGCGGCGGCGGCTACTGTGGCGATTACGATGGCGGTTTCCATCTAGGCTCCCAGCGCCGATGCTACCTGGTACGTCACCAGCGCCGCAATGTACGCCATGCCGGTCATGTAGACAAAGCTGGCGATCGGCCACTTCCATGAGTTCGTTTCGCGCCGCATCACAGCCAGCGTGGCTGCGCACTGCGCGCATAGGGCGAAGAAGACCATCACGCTGAGCGCGGTCGCCAGCGTGAACAGCTTCTTGCCGTCGCGGTCGGTGGCGTTTTGCAGCACCGTGCGCAGCGACTCCGACTCCTCGTCCTGTTCGCCCAGATTGAAGATGGTGCCAAGCGTCGCCACGATCACCTCGCGCGCGGGAAAGCTGGCGATGGCTGCCATGCCGATGCGCCAGTCCCACCCCAGCGGCTTGACGGCGGGCTCGATCGCGTGGCCGGCACGGCCGAGGAAGCTGTTAGCGAGCAACTCGCCATCGCGGCGGCCCTCTAGGTCTTCCACGCGGGTGTCCCGCTCAATGCGCGCGGTCAGCACGTCCTCGGCGGCGTCGAAGGCTTTCTTGTGCCGGCGCTTGAGTTCAAACGTGGAGGCGACGTAGGCTTCGCGCAGTGTGCGGACACGCTCTTCAAGCTCGTCAGGATTTTCGATTCCGGCTGTCGCTTCTTCGATGGCGGCTTCGTGTGTCTCGTTGAGCGTGGTCAGGTCCTCGACGGCGATTGCAACTTCGCCTTCCTCGGTCATGGTCGCGGCATCGAAACCGTACTGCTGCGCGATGCCGGATACGCGCTCGTCATAGCGCTGCTCGGCGGCTGCAATCTGTTCGTTGAACTGCTCGGCAATCGCGGTGTCGCGCGGGAAGTACGCCAGCGCCCACACCAGGATCGCGACGGCGAAAATGATCGTGCCCGCGCGCTTCACAAACGCCCCGCCGCGCTCCAACAGCACGCGCGCCACCGACTTCACGCGCGGCAGCTTGTAGCTCGGCAGTTCCATCAGAAACGGCGTGACCTTGGACTTGAGGATGCCCTTCTTGAGCACCAACGCCGTCGGGATCGCCACCAGCACGCCCACAAAATACATCGCCAGCAGCACAAGCCCTTGCAGGTTCATCGGGCCAACGTCGCGCTCCGGCACAAAGGCCGCGATGAACAGCGTGTACACCGGCAGCCGCGCGCTGCACGACATGAACGGCGCCAGAAACACCGTGGTCAGCCGCGTGTTGCGGTCTTCGATCACCCGCGCGCCCATGATGCCCGGGATCGCGCACGCGAAGCTGCTCAGCAGCGGGATGAAGCTGCGACCGTTGAGGCCCAGCGGCGACATCAGCCGGTCCATGAGGAACGCCGCCCGGCTCATGTACCCCAGATCTTCGAGAATCGCGATGAACAGGAACAGGATCAGGATCTGCGGCAGGAACACCAGCACGCCCGCCACGCCGCCGAACACGCCGGTGGCCAGCAGGCTGCGCAGCATTTCCATATCTTCGGGCACCCACCCGACGACAATGTCGCCGAGCGCGCCGATGCCGCCCTCAATGCCGTCCATCAGCGGGCCGGACCAGGCGTAGATGCTCTGGAAAATCAGCAGCATCAACACGCCGAACACCAGGGTGCCCCACAGCTTGTGGGTCAGCACGGCGTCGATCTTGTCCGTGAGCGTCTGCCGCTCTTCCGCCGACGTGTGGCGCACCTGCTTGATCCAGTCGCCGATCAGCCCGTAGCGCGCCGTCGCCTCCTGCATGCTGAGGCTTCGGCCACCCGCTGCGGCTTCGCGAATCTCGTGAAAGCGCTTGATGAAGGCTTCGCCGCCGGATTCTTCGCACTCGTCGAAGAAGGGCCCGGCGCCGTCCACCAGCAGGCGCAGCGCCTCGGGCCGGGTCGGTGTGTACCCTAGCTTGACCGCAAGCTCCGCCAGTTCCTTCTGCAATGTGTTGACGCCGCGCTCGAAGTCTTCAGCAAACGGCACTTCCAGCGCTTCGCCCTTGCGTTGGGTGGCGAGCAGCAGGGCCTGCTTGAGCTCAGCGACGCCTTTGCCCTGCGGCGCGTGGACCGGGATGACCGGCACACCAAGCTGGGTGGACAGCGCGGGCACATCCACGGTGACGCCGCGCGACTCAGCGACATCCACCATGGACAGCGCGACGACAGCCGGCAGGCCGAACTCAAGCACCTGCGTGGCAAGGTACAGGTTGCGCTCAAGGCTTGACGCGTCAAGGACGATGACCACGCCCTCAGGCTTGCGCATGCCGGGGATGCGGCCCAGCAGCGCGTCGGTCGCCACGCGCTCGTCAGGGCTGCGCGCAGCCAGGCTGTAGGTGCCCGGCAGGTCGATCACGGTGATCTCCGCGTCGTCAACGCGCGCGGTGCCAAGCTTGGCTTCCACGGTAACGCCCGGGAAATTAGCAACCTTCTGCCGCGTGCCGGTAAGCGCCGTGAACAGGCTGGACTTGCCGGTGTTGGGGTTGCCCATGAGGGCAATGGTGTGGGAGGTCATGGGCGGCCCCCGTGATTTTGGATTTTCGATTTTGGATTTTGGATTGAAGTAGTGCGAGGTTCGAGGTTCGAGGTTCGAGGTTCGAAACTGCGGTGGTCAGCACCGAACACCGAACGCCGAACGCCGAACGCCCCCAATCCAAAATCCAAAATCCAAAATCTAAAATCCACTGACCGCCTCCACTTCAATGCAAGCCGCCTCAGACCGCCGCAACGACAGCCGGTACCCCATCACCTTGATCTCGACCGGGTCGCCGAGCAGAGCATCGCGGATGACCTTGACTTCGGCGCCGGGCAGCAGGCCCATTTCGAGAATGCGCTGCTCAAGCGCGCTGTCGCCAGCTACGTTGATAACGCGGGCTGTGGCGCCGATGGGCACATTGGCGAGCGTCTGCATCGCGGCTCCGCTATTTCAGAGGGCGCACGTACACCCGCGACAGCAGCTCAAGCGAGAGCGCAAAGCGCGATTCCCCGACGCTGAGGATTGAGGGGTTGCCCTTGCGGACGACGCGTACACTGCGGCCGGGGCACAGGCCCAGCTCGCACATGCGCTT
>CAZNBU010000253.1:0-5578 GCA_964571035.1 uncultured Planctomycetaceae bacterium
GCGGGCGCGGCGTACATCACCATCCACGTCGAAAGCAACGCGCCCATCGGCAAGACGCTGGAAGCCATCAGCAAAGCCGGCGCAAAACCCGGCCTGGTGCTGAACCCCGAAACCAGCATCGACGCCGCGCGCGAGTGGCTGGACAAAATCGACATGCTGTTGGTGATGAGCGTGTGGCCCGGTTTCGGCGGGCAGAAGTTCATCGCCAAGGTGCTGGATACGGTGCGCGAAGCCCGCAAAGCCGCCCCCAACCTCGACATCGAAATCGACGGCGGCATCAACGGCGAAACGATCAAGCAGGCGGTAGACGCGGGCGCAAACGTGATCGTGGCAGGCAGCTACGTCTTCGGCGGCGACTACGTCGAGCGCATCAAGAGTTTGCGGGTCGCGTGAACTAGTAAATCGATTTGCTGATGTCGATTCCCTTGGCGAAGAGTTCGTTGCACGGGATGATCAGGCCGTTCTTCAGCAGGCGGATCATCACTTCGCACACCTCGGGATCGAACTGGTCGCCGGAGCAGCGGGTGAACTCGCTGATGGCTTCCTCTACATCGAAGTTGCGGCGGTAGCTGCGGTTGCTGGTCATGGCGTCGAAGGCGTCCGCCAGTGCCACGATGCGCGCGGTCTGCGGGATTTCTTCGCCCACCAGCCCGTCCGGATAGCCCAGCCCATTGTACATCTCGTGGTGATACTTCACGGCTGCCACCACGCCGGGAATGTTGCGAATGTGGTTCAGGATCTCCGCGCCGCGCACCGGGTGCTGGCGGATCACCTTGACCTCTTCCGGTGTCAGGCGGCTTGGCTTGGTGAGTATCTTTTCCGCAACGCCGATCTTGCCGACGTCGTGCAGCAGCGCGCCCAAGCGCACGTTGTCCAGCGTCTCGGCGTCCAGTTCCATCTCTTCGGCCAGCGTCACCGCAAACGCCGTCACGCGCTCGCTGTGGCCGTGGGTGTACTGGTCCTTGGCTTCGATGCTGCTGACCAGCGCCCGCACGCACGAGTAGAACAACCCTTCCATGTCCTCCAGCATGCGCGCGCGCTCAATGGCGACGCCGGCTTGCCGGCCGATACTGTAGAGAAGCTCGAGCTGGTACTGGTGAAACGGGTCATCGCTGTCCACGCGGTCGAGGTACAGCGCGCCGATGATGTCGGTGTTGGTGCGCACCGGCACGCACATGGCGCTCTTGATGTGCCGCGAGTTCGTGTCGCCAGTCTCCGGGTACACGGCGTCGCTGATTACCGCCAGGCCCTTCTTCACGGCGTACAGGATGATCGGGCGGCACAGGGTGATCTCGTCGTCCACTGCCCGCAGGCGCGCGCTGGTGCGCGACCCGCCGTTGCTCTTGCCGTTCTTCTTGCGGCGCACGACCACCGGCTCAAGCACCTTGTCTTCCGGGTCGTACATCACCAGGAACCCGCGGTCCGGGTTCAGCGTGTCCATCGCCACATCCATGATGGTGTGGCAGACGCGGTCGAGGCTCTCCTGCGTGTAGATCAGGTTGCCGACGTGATAGATGGTCTGCAGCGCCTCGCGGGTGCGCTCAAGCACTTGCGGCTGTTCCCACTCGCCGCTTTCGGAGTTCTCGAACTCGAACGCGCCGTCTTCAAAGTTGGCTTCAACGCGAATGTTGGCGGCTTTGGCGGGTTCCTGCTTCAACAGCCCGCTGTGCGCCGCGACCTTGTTGGTGGGTGTGTCGTGGGTCTTGAACCCGAACTCGATGCCGCCAGCTACAATGCGGTCGCCGGAGTGCAGAATCTTGCTGGCGACTTTCTTGCCGTTGACCTCGGTGCCGGTGCTGCTCTGAAGGTCTGTCAGCAAAAAGAAGCTGCCCTTGCCTTCGATGGAGAAGTGGGCACGGCTGAAGCTGTCCTCGGTGAAGCGCTCGTCGCAGCTGGGCGAGCGCCCGAACGTCACGCGGCCGTGATTCGCCAAGGCGACCACCTGGCCGACCCGTGAGCCGCCGCGGACATTCAACTCAGCCTTCATAGCCAAAGCATCACCCCTGAGGCGCGCAGTTTCAATGGCGGACGTGAACCGCCGGGAATGTCCGATAACCCAATCGGCAACCGCGGGTCAGCTACCTGTTCAGAATTTAGGAAAATCTGGCCTGTTCCCAAGTTACGGCGATTGCACATTTTCACTAAGCCACTTTGGCAGACTTTGCGTTTGAGGTGGCCCAGGGTGCGCTGACGCTTGTCATTCGTTCCCCCTTGGGTGTTATGGATTGTAATGGGCTACGAAGACCGCGACTACATCCGAGAAAAGCCGACCTTCGGGTACTCGTTTTCGATGGGCCCAGCCACGAAGACCCTGCTCGCCGTGGTCGTTGCCGGGTACCTGGTCGGGCTCGTTGTGGGCGACACGATCAGCTTTGTGGGCGCCTTTGCCACGGATTCTGGTGTCCGCCAGTTCTGGGGTGTGTCCACGGAAGCGGGCACGCAGCAGTTCTGGGCGCGGAAGCTGTTTGTGCTGACGGCTGCTGACATCGCCCCGTGGGCGAACAACTACGCAATCGGGCACTGGAAGATCCTGACAAGCTGGATTGTCGCCCCGACCATAATTACTGCGATCGTGGACGCCATCATGGTCTACTTTGCGGGCAAATGGGTGGAGCAACTGTTCGGCGCCAAGCGCTTCCTGATGCTGTTCATTGGCGCCTGTATGGGTGCGGCGCTGATGGCGGGGTTGGTGGACCCGCTGCTCATGCCGGGGCGCGAGCACATCGTGATTATGGGCGCCGGGCCCGGCATTGTGGGTGCGTTCACGGTTCTGATCTGGACGATCCCGGACCGGCCGTCAATCCTGGGGTGGCCGCTCAGGAAAGTGCTGATCGCCGTCATGGTCCTGCTGGTCGGGTTCAACGTTGTGATGCCGCTGGTGTCCGTCGGCGAAGCGGTGCACAGCCCGACGCAGGTCGTATGGGGAATCGGCATCGCGGCGATGTACATGTATTACCTGAAGTCGCAGAACCTGATGCCGCGTGCCCCTGGCGCCAAGGCGCAGGAACCATGGAGCCAGGCGGGGTATCTGCACGACTACAAGGATGACGATCCGGGTTCCCAGAAGCAGCGCGAGCGCGAACGCAAGGAAGCAGAGCGCCGCGAGAAGGCGGAAGCCAAGCAGCAAGCAGAAGCGCAGGCTGAGCAGGCGAAGCTCGACGCGATCCTGGACAAGATCAGCAAGCAGGGCATCAACGCGCTGAGCAAACCCGAAAAGAAGTTTCTCGACCAGCGCAGCAAGCGTACCAAGGGCAAGGACTAGTTCGCGCCCGCCGCAGGCCCAAGAACGAGAGGCCCAGATGAACCGCTACTTTGTCATCACGTTCGCTTTCCTGCCCGTGCTGGTGATCGCGGGTGTGGTGATCTTGTTCGTTGCGCGGCCGTCCGATCCCGGGCCCAGCGACGCGCAGGGGCTTGAGAAGGAGTTCGAGCTGTACAAGGAAGTGCGCCAGAAGCTGCTGGAGCACTACGACGGAGAGCTGGACGAAAAAGAGCTGATGCACGCCGCGCTTAAGGGCCTCGCCGACGGCACCGGCGACCGGTTTACACGCGTTCTGGTACCCGTAGAGACGCGCGCGCAGCAGCTTGATCTCAAGGGCGAGTTCAGCGGCATCTGCGTCAACGTGCAGCCCAACGAAGACGGCAGAGTTCGCATCGTGAATGTGATCCAGTACGGCGGCGCGGACAAAGCCGGCGTGCGCAAGGATGACGTGATTATCGGCGTGGACGGCACTAGCGTGCTCGGCCAACCGTATGAAGCCACGGTACTGCGCATCAAGAGCGACGAGGAAGGCTCGAAAGTAGCGCTCACGCTGCTGCGCGGCGGAGACCCCACCAGCGGCACCGATCCCGCGGCCAGAACGCTCGACATCGAGGTAACGCGCCAGCGCATGGAGACCTGGAGCGTGCACGACGTCCACATTGAAGAGCGCGCCGGCCGGCGCTTCGGTTATCTGCACATCAGCGAGTTTGTTTCGAACACGTTCAATCCGCAGTTCAAGAACGCGATGATTGAGCTGACCTCGCAAGGCGCCGAGGGCTTGATCATCGACCTGCGCGGCAACGGCGGCGGGCAGGTGACCAGTGCGTCGGACATCGTGGACAGCCTGCTTTCAGAGCAGGACGCGCTGATCGCGTTCACCCACTCGTCGCGGGAAAGCAACCGCGAGTTCGACCGGAAGATCCTTACCAAGGACGACACAGCCATCACCGAGCTGCCGGTGGTCGTGCTGATCGACGAAGACACAGCCAGCGCGTCGGAACTGGTCACCGGATCGCTGAAAGATCACGGCCGCGCGTACGTGATCGGCACGCGCAGCTATGGCAAGGGTGTGGTGCAGCAGGTATTCGAGTTGCAGACCGATCCCAACTACACGGTCAACATCACCACCACGCGCTACTTCACGCCGTTGGGCCGCAACGTCCACCAGGGCCAGAACGGCGAGCCGGGCGGCATCCAGCCCGACCTGGAGATGTCCTACAAACAGGGCGAAAAGGCCCGGGTGCGCGCCCGTATCCGCGACCGCTCAGCGCGCTACAACCGCGAAGAGGTCAGGAAGGAAAGCCAGTGGTGGAACTACGACGACCGCATGCTCAATGCGGCGCTGGACTTTCTTGCCGGGGTTCCGGTGGTCGTGAAGTAGCGGCGGATTGCCACTCTCGTTCGTTGCGATAAAAGGCGTGCCTTCGCGCGTTGGGGCTTCACCATGATGAAGACAACCTGGCAGTGGTTGGAGAGTTACGTGGGCAGCGGCCTGTCGGCGCGCGAAGTCGCAGACAAGCTGACGATGGCGGGCACTGAGGTCGAAGGCTACGACGAGGTCGATGGCGACGTCTGCTACACGCTCGAAGTCACCAGTAACCGCACGGACTGCCTCAGCGCGATCGGGTTGGCGCGCGAGCTGGCTGCGACTACCGGCAAGGTGGTGCGGCATCCCAGGGTGGACTACCCGGTCGGCAAGACGAAGGCTGACAGCGTTTCCAGTGTCGTGATCGAGCCCGACGCGCTGAAGGCCTGTCCGTACTACACAGCCCAGGTGATTCGCGGCGTGAAGGTGGGGCCTTCGCCGAAGTGGTTGCAGCAGCGGCTTGAGAGCATCGGGTTGAACCCGATCAACAACATCGTGGACATCACCAACTTCGTAATGTTCGAAACCGGCCAGCCGCTGCACGCATTCGACCTGAACAAGCTGGCTGGCAAGCGCATTGTCGTGCGGCTGGCGAAGCAGAATGAACGCTTCGATCCGTTGGTGGATCGCAAACGCGACAAGGCGGAGCCCGAGCGCGAGTACTTGAAGCTCGATCCCAGTGTGCTGGTGATTGCCGATGCCGAGCGCCCGCAGGCAATCGGCGGGATCATGGGCGGGCTGACGAGCGGCGTCACAGCAGGCACGACCGACGTGCTGCTCGAAAGCGCTTACTTTGAGCCCTCCGGCATACGCGCCACCAGCCGGAAGATCGAGATCGACAGCGACTCGAGTTACCGCTTCGAGCGCGGCGTCGATCCCGCTGGCGTGGTGCATGCAAGCCGGCGGGCGGTGCAGCTCATTCTGGAGTGCGCCGGCGGTGAAGTGCTGGA
>CAZNBU010000254.1:0-5576 GCA_964571035.1 uncultured Planctomycetaceae bacterium
CATTGTCGAGGCGCCGTGGGAGAAGCGTGAAAGCGGGCGGCTGAAGCCAGTCACAAAGAAGCCGACCGTGCGGGTGACCCGCAACCCGGGCAGCAACCCACAGGCGCCAATGCCGTCGGCGGAGTTCGATGAAGAAGGCAAGTTCATCGAAGAAAAGCCGGCGCCCGCGCAACGCATAGGACCGAACAAGAAGGTTCCGCCAATCCCGGTACCGGGCTCAAGCTCGGGCAAAAAGACTTCGTCCGCAGAAATGGTCGCGTTTCGCCCGCCGCCGCCGATCCAGGGCGAGATGCGTGTAGATGAAGAAGAATCCGGGCGCGCGCCCAAGCTGCCCACCGTGCGGCTTGACCGCGCGCAGTTGGAAGAGCGCCTGCGCGCGCAGGAAGAGGACGAAGCTGCGCCCAACATTCCTTCGGCGGCCGGGTTCAAGGAGCAGGCGGACGTCGTCGACGATGACGCACCCGCTGAGCCCAAAATCGGCATGCCGCCGGGCACTACGCCCGCCGACATCCTGAGCGACAAGGAATTCGACAGCGACATTGAGATCCCTGAAGAGGAAGACCTGACTGGCGAAGAGGTCGTCCAGAGGATGGGCGGCGACGACAGCGCCGTCATGGACGTCAACTTCGGCGATCCGAACGAATCGCAGGACGAAGACGACGGCGAAGCGGTCTTCGGCGAAGCCAGCGCCTCGCTTGAGGGCGACGACGACATCGACATTGATTCCGACTCGCGCCGCGAGCCCGCGGTGCAACCGTCGGCGCGCCACGGTGTAACGGCCGACAGCACGTTCAAGCCGCGAAAAACGCGCAAGCTGATGAAGCGCCGCACGGGCGGGCTCGACAAATCCACCAGCAAGACGCCGGACGAAGAAATGCCGGCGGCGGGCGCCAAGACAGTGTTCGTGCCGCGGCCGGACAGCGCTGATTTCGGCAGCGGCGACGAAGACGGCGACGACGAAACCGCGCAGGCGGGACGGCTTGGCGAGAACATCGAAAGCAAGACGCTCGATGAGCTGGCGGACGGGCCGGGCGGCGACACGGTTGCGCTGCCGCCCAAGATGGTGGATGAGCTTCGCGCCGACCTGCCGGACGGCCCACCGAAGCCCGAGAACAAGAAGAAGCGCCCGGTGGGCGGCAAGCCTACGGACATCCTGGGCGATCTTGAGAAGCTCCCACCCGGCAAACGCGCTGCAACTCCGGACGAGCCTGACACGTTGGTGGAGTGATGACGATTTTGGATTGTGGATTTTAGATTTCGGATTGACGCAATCGCGGATGCCGCGACGGTTCAATCCAGAATCGAAAATCTAAAATCCAGAATCCTTTCAGGCGTGCAGGAGCAGGCATGACGAAGAGAACCCACCGCTGCGGCGAATTGCGCAAGGAACACGTCGGCAAGACCGTCACGGTCTCCGGGTGGGTCGATACCAAGCGCGACCGCGGCGGCGTTGTGTTCATCCTGCTGCGCGACGTCAGCGGCAAGGTTCAGCTCACGTTCGCTGAGGAAATCGACAAGGCGCTCATGGAGCAGACTCGCGATGCCCGCCACGAGTGCGTTCTCAGCGCGACCGGCACCGTGCGTGAACGCGCGGCTGAGAACAAGAACGACAAGATGGCGACCGGCGATGTGGAAGTCGTTGTCGAGAGCTTCAAGATCGAAAACGAGGCTGTCACGCCTGCCATTGAAGTACGGGACGACCTGAAAGCCGACCCGGAGATTCGTCTAAAACATCGGTTTATCGACCTGCGGCGCAGGCCGATGCAGGCGATGTTGCAGGCCCGCGCCGCGTTGATCGGCGCCGCGCGCAAGGTGCTGGATGCCGCAGGGTTCCTCGAGATCGAAACGCCAATCCTGTATAAGCGCACGCCCGAGGGCGCGCGCGACTTCATCGTGCCGTCGCGCGCCTACACCGGCCAGTTCTACGCGCTGCCGCAAAGCCCGCAGTTGTTCAAGCAGCTCTGCATGATCAGCGGCCTGGACCGCTACTACCAGATCGCGCGCTGCTTCCGCGACGAGGACAAGCGCGCGGACCGGCAGCCCGAGTTCACGCAGATCGACATCGAGATGAGTTTTGTTTCGCGCGACGAGGTGATGGAGCTGTTCGAGAAGGTTGTCGTCAACGTGTTCGACGCGCTGCAAGGCGACGGGCGGCTGCGCGACCAGGACTGGCCCGTGCTCAAAGCCGGAAAGCTGAACCTGCCGTTCGAGCGCATGACGTACGAGCAGGCGATGCGCGACTACAGCATCGACCGGCCCGACCTGCGCTCGCGCGAGCTGCGGCTGACCGACCTGACCGAGTGGGCAGCCGGGTGCTCGTTCAACGCCTTCAAGGGCGTAGCCGCCAAGGGCGGGCTGGTGAAAGGGCTGCGCTGCCCCGGCATGGCGGAGCAGTTCAGTACCGGCCAACTCAAGAACCTTGAACGCGACGCAGAGGGCATGGGCGCGGCAGGGTTGGCGAACCTGAAAGTGACCGCCGAGGGACTGGACGGCGGCATCGCGAAGTTCTTCCCCGCCGACGAGCAGAAGGCAATGATCGCCGCATTCGGTGCGCAACCGGGCGACCTGCTCCTGATCTGCGCGCACGAGAAGCACAAGGTCGTCCACGCGGTGATGCACAACATGCGCCTGCTGATCGCGGAGAAGCTGGGGCTGAGCGACCCCAACAAGTTCGCGATCTGCTGGATCGTGGATTTCCCGCTGTTCGAGTACCGCGAAGAGGACGAAAAACTCTTCGCAAGCCACCACCCGTTTACGCTGCCTCAGAACGTCGGCCGGGTGAGCGAGATGGCTGAGGTCAGCCGCAAAGGGCGCGAGGCGCATCCTGTGGCCCGGATGGTCGATGGCGGCGTGAAGCTCCAAGAAATTCTGGCGCTGCGCAACAACCAGTACGACTTGGTGGTTAACGGCATCGAGATCGCCGGCGGCAGCATCCGTATGCACCGCACCGACTGGCAAGCCGACGTGTTTGAGCTGATCGGCATCAGCAAAGAAGAAGCCGAGAAGAAGTTCGGGTTCCTGCTAAGCGCGCTGGCCCACGGGGCACCTCCCCACGGCGGCATCGCCAGCGGCGTTGACCGGCTGATGATGCTGTTGCTGGGCCTCGACAACATCCAGGACGTGATCGCGTTCCCGAAGTCCGCCACCGGGCGCGACCTGATGATCGACACGCCAAACGAGGTGGAGCCCGCGCTGCTGAAGGAACTGGGCATCGAAATGAAGCATGCTTGATCTCCTGCACAGCTTCGTGTTTCGCCCCTACGTGACGGCGTTTCTGCTGGGGTTTCTCGCGCTGAGCTGGTTTGAGCAGGGCCGTCTGCGCACGGCGATCTGGCTGGTAACGGGGTACCTGGTTGCGTTCGCAGCCGAGTGGGGGAGCATCAACTACGGCATCCCGTTCGGGTCCTACACCTACCACTACGACTCGCTGGAAAACGACCTGGTGATTGCCGGCGTACCGTTCTTTGATTCGCTGTCGTTCGCGTTTCTCAGCTACGTGAGCTTTTCGTTCGCGCAGTTCTTTCTCTCGCCGCTGTGGCGCAGCGGGTTCAACGTGCAGCGCGTTACGCCGCGCAACCTGCGCAACTCCGGTGCGGTGCTGTTCGTCGGCGCGTTTTTCATGACGCTGCTGGACACGCTGACCGACCCCGTCGCGCACCTCGGCAAGCACTGGTTTCTGGGCGACATCTACCACTACCCTGATCCCGGCGCGCACTTCAACGTGACCTTCGCGAACTACGCCGGCTGGTTCGTCGTCGGGTGGGCGATCATCTTCATCAACCAGCGCGTGGATGCGCTGCTCGCGCGCCGCGAGCTTTTGCGCGACAACGCGCCCGTGCTGCGCAACGTACCGGCCAAGGGGCTGTTCGCGCCGCTGTTCTGGTTCGGCATCGCGGGGTTCGTGCTCTCGGTGACCGCGTGGCTGGGGTGGGGGTACGACCTTGCAAACGTGCCAGCCGCTGAGCGCGAAGCCTTTGTCGCCGAGGCCCGCAAGCTGTTCTTCGCCGGGGCATTTATCGTTGCACCTGTGGCAGTGCTCGCCTGCGTTCATGCCCTGCGGCGGGGAAACCATCCGTCGCGCGAGCAGCTTACCGCCTGGTTTGCCGACTACCCGAACCCTCGCCTGCAAGAGGCGATGACCAATCAGCGGGTTTAGCACGCCGCTGCGCGAATCCGCGATGTTTCATGGAATCCGTTTTGTTCTGCCCGCCGTCAAAGCAATAATGCCGGTCGTTACAACTGCACAGGGCACGCCATCTCGGGGCACTACGGGCGGGAGATTCGACATGCGGCATTTTTCGATTGCGGGCGCGGCGTTGGCCGTCGCGCTGTTCGGTTCTTTGCTGGCTGCGCAGGAGCCGGGCGACAAGATCAAGGCGCGCACAGCCAAAGACATCGAGTTGCTGCTGCCTCAGAACGGCATCGGCGGAACCGACAAGCTGCAGCTCGAATCGCTCGAGCCTGTGGTCAAGGACCTGAAGATCGAGGTGGAAGGGTGCGACAAGGGCAAGGCCCACATCGCGTTCCCAGCCGGCATGGACCGCAACCGCAAGCACGCGCTGGTGATCTCGTTCGATGGCGGGCTTGAAGCGGGCAAGGCGCTGACCGACATCGCCAAGATCGGCGGCGGCAAAGACCCGCTGATTTTCTGTGCGATCACATACTCCAAGATGGTCAAGGAGTCTGAGAACACCTATCGATTTGAGTGGCTGATTGAAGAAGACGCGCTGAACGCCGGGTACGCCTGGCTGATGAAGAAGGTGCAGGCGGACTATCCCGTGGACCCGGAGCGCATCTTCATCCTGGGTGTGGACGGCGGCAGCGACGAAGCGCTGGAGTTCGCCAAGAGTCAGTGGACCACCGATCCAGACGCCTTCCCAGCCCGCGCGATCCTGCTGGACGGCGTGGTGGGGGAGTCGTATTCGCCAGAGTTTCCGCCGGTGCCGTACATCGTGTCGGCCGACACACTCTTTGGCGGGCGGCGCAGCGGGTGGATTGAAGAGATCCGCAAGTTCGTCAACGACATGCGCGCGAACGGGTTGCCGTCGCAGTACCACGAGTATCGCGGCTCGGTGACCGGCACGGCGCCAAGGCGCATGTTCATCCTGCGCGACGCGATCTCCACGCTGGGCGGGCCAGGCGTTCCGGACTACCCGAAGGAGCGGCCGATGCCGGGCGTTATTATCGACGCCGACAAGCTGCCGTGGAGCGTGGACAGCACGGCGGACTCGAACATCCGCCAGGTTGTCGCGTTTCTTGAGCAGGGGCAGTGGGCCGACGCGCGTGAGCGGCTGGAGAAGCTGCTCGATGGCAAGATGTCGAGCAAAGAGAAGCGCGAGCTGAAGTCGTTCCAGAAGGACTTCGAAAAGTACGCCAAAAGCGAAATCGACCGCTGCCACAATTCCGTTGAAATGAGCCTGAAAGCCGACGTGTGGCCGCACCATCTGCACCACTCGCGCCTTAAGGCGCTGTGTAACGCGTTCAAGGATGAGCGCTGGGTGCAGAGCAAAAAGTACGGCGAGACGCTGGCTGCGCTGAAGACGTTCGGCCCCGCGGTGCGCGACGAAGAACGCAAG
>CAZNBU010000255.1:0-5566 GCA_964571035.1 uncultured Planctomycetaceae bacterium
CGGCGGCCGTGGTGGTGGCCAGCACGCGCAGCGCGCGCACAATCGCGCGGCTGAACACGTCGATGGATGGCGCAACCTGGCCCACGATCTGCATGATGCCACCCTGGCCGCCGTTGCCGGTGCCGCCGTTGCCGCCACGCATGTCACTGCCCCAGTGATACGGTGCAGTGATCTCATTGATGGCTTGAATCGTAAACTGCCCGCCGTTGCCGCCTGCAGCCGTCCCGGTGCCGCCAATGCCCTGCACGCCGAAAATGCGCAGGATCAGGTCGCCGTTCGAAACGACAAAGATGGCGCCGCCGTCTCCGCCGTCCGTGGCTGCGTCACCCGCACCACCGGACAGGTTTGCAGTGCCGAGGAAGATGATGCCTGCGTTTGCGCCGGTGGTTGTGAACTGGACTCCCGAAGCATCCCGTGTGGGCGAGCCGCGACCGTCGATGTTGCCCGTTACGAGGACAGGTGTAGTAAACACGCTGCTTGACTCGATCAGCAGATTGACGGACGCGGATGTCGCGCGAGTCAAGAGCACGTCGCCGGCAATGATCACGCCGGAATCGGTGAAGATCTCGACGTCATCGACCGTTCCGGGCGGCGCATCGCTAAGGTCCAGCGTAGCGCCCGAGGGCAGGTTGAAACCATCTCCGGCTGCGAGCGTGAATGTCGCCACGCCGCCGGCAATCGCCGGCGCGGAGATCCCAACCATCTCGGTGTAGGTTACGACATTGTCCGCCAAGGCGCTGTCAATGAAATTGTTGGCGGGCAGAACTGACGGGCGAGTACGACCGTCGTCGAGCAGGATGTCGTTCTGGGCAACAAACTGCGCTGCCCCAGCTTGTCCGCCGTTTGTGGCTGCGCCTGTGGTGGCGTTGCCGCCGTTTACACGCACGCGGATGGACGGAACGTCCGGCAGGTCACCCCCGCCGCCTCCACCGCCACCGCCGCCTCCGTCATCGCCCGGGCAACCTGACAGTAGCAGGCTCCCTGCGCCAAGAATCGTCAACAACGCCAACTGATAGCGCTTCATAATCTCCGCTCCCCTGAATTACACAGAAGTCATTTAGTTGCTTGCTGTGAGCGGCACCACGTTAAGACAGGGTGTGTGATTGTCCAGAGACTATTGTCGGACCGTCAGAAAAACTCACCAAGCCATAACTTATGGCCGCCGTGCGTTTTAGGCGAAAGCCGGCGAGCCAGCATGCGCTAGACCCGCAAGCACTCGGGCACTTTAGCGTAAGTGTAGACGGTAAAGATGTTTACGGCGTGTGGCGCGGGCAGGCGGTCGGTTTATCCCTCTGCGGGCCCCGGCCTTGCTGCCGCGGTCGTCAGGGCTGCCCGTCCAGCCCGGTCTTTGCCAATTCACTAAGTGACTCACGCACGCCTTGCAGTTCCGCACTGAGGTCGCCGCGATCCGCGCGCGCCGCGTAGGCGTACACACCCTCGGCGCACCGGTACCATCCAGCCGACTGGCGGCGGGCTTCACGTGTGTCTACGCCCGTCACGCGGCCCAAGTCGGCGCAGATCTCGCCGAAGGTGTAGTACAGCCAATACCCCGGAAGCCCCAACACATACCCGTCGCGCAGCATCGCCACCGCCTTGTGGGCGTCGCTGCGCGCTACAGCCAGCGCGTGCAGCGCGAGGTTGTTGCCGTTGCTCGGGTCTTCTTCGGCGCGCTCGGCGTAGGTCTCGACCAGCGTCTCCAGGTCCTCTTCCGGCCACAGCGCAATCAGCATGCGGTGCAGCTGAACCCAGTCGTGCTTGTCCAGCGCGGCGCGAACCTGCGCCAGAGCGGCTGCATCGTTGGCAGCTTCGACGATGCCCGCCTGCACGGCTGCCAGCTTGACCACGTCTTCGTCGGAGAGCGGTTTACCGCGCGCCGGCGGAGTGGTTGCGATACGCTCCAGGAACATCGGGCGCAGGTGGTACCACAGCGCGTCGCCGCGTTCGGGGTTGGCCATCCACAGGTCGAGGTACTCCTGCCAAGCCAGCGTCTGGAGGTCGTTCTCCAGCATCAGGTCCTGGTAGCGCGTGTTTGCTACCGTGTGCCAGCGGTCGCGCAGGAAGGCCTGCTGGTAGTCCACACGCGCCTGATCGTCGCGGCCCTGCTGCTGGGCGCGGGCGGCTTGCTCCACCAGCGCGTCGGCGGAGCGGCGGTTGGGGGGCACGTAGTCGTGGTCGTAGTATTTCTGGCCGGGCTCGTAATCAGCCCAGCGGTCGTAGTCTTCGTATTCGTAGCGGGACTGGCCGCCGCACGCGGCAAGCAGCAGCACCAGCACAGGCAGTGTAATGCGCATGAGAGCACCCAGGGGAAAGGTGTCGGGGCCCGCCTATAGTGTAGGTTTGGAAGTGCCGGTTGTCAGTTGTCGCTTCAATCGCGCAGTGGATGGGCGCCGGTCCAGGCTCGCCACCCGCCGGGGAAGATCTGCACGCGGGTGTGCCCACGGTCGATGGCCATTTCGGCGGCGCGCTCCGGACGGGTGTCGAGCGGCCCGTCGCCGGTGAACAGCAGCGGGGCGTCGAGGTCGGTCGGCAGCGCGAGGTCGCGCTCAATGTCGTCCAGGGTGATGCGCCGCGCGCCCGGGATGTGGCCCTGCACCCAGGCCGTGTACTCGCGCAGGTCGTAGACGATCGAGCCTTCCCAGATCGCGGCTTTCACCGCACCGGGATCGTTAAGGATCTCAACCGGCGCGTCTGAGCCGCCGCCGCCCCAGTCGCGGCGAACATTCGACCCGCAGGCCGCAAGCACAAGGATCAGGCTGAACAACAATGCGGCGCGAACCACGGCTCTCCTTCGGCAACCCGCATGATACCACATGGCGGGGGCGCCATGAAAGCAATGCCGCGCGCGCGAGCAAGGCGGGGAGTGCAAGGTGGAAGATCGGCTAAGGAGTGTCGGCAGTAGGCAAGCGGCAGTGGGCAACCGGAACTACAGGAATCCGATTGACGGTCACCGACAGCGGCGAACACTTCTTGCGACTGCCGACTGCCGACTGCCGACTGCCGACTGCCGACTGCCGACTGCCGACTAATAACTGTGCTCATCCGCAGGGTAGGACTTGCCCTCTACTTCTTCCTTATACTGGCGAAGCGCGTCCAGCGCCGTGTCCCAGAAGTTCGCGTAGCGCTTTAGAAAACGCGGCGTGAAGTCCGGGTTGAACCCCAGCATGTCGTGGAACACCAGTACCTGGCCGCTTGTGTCGGGGCCGGCGCCAATGCCTATGGTGGGGATCTTCAGGGCTTCGGTGACTTCGCGCGCCAGATCGCGTGGCACCAGCTCCAGCACGATTGCGAACGCGCCCGCGTCCTTCAGGCTTTCCGCGTCTTCCATCAGCTCGTCGCGGTCCTTCTTCACTTTCGGGCCGCTGGTGACATTCACGCTCTGCGGCGTGTACCCCAGGTGCCCCATCACCGGGATGCCCGCATCGCGAAGCCGCTCAATCAGCGGCATCACGCTGGCACCGCCCTCAAGCTTGACCGCGTGGGCGCCGGCTTTCAGGAAGGCCACGGCGTTCTGCACCGCCTCATCTTCATTAACCTGGTAGCTTCCGAACGGCATGTCGCCTACGACAAGCAGCCTTTCGCTGCAACGGGCGACAATCTCGATGTGATACAGCAGGTCCTCCATCTCGACAGCCAGTGTGTCGGGGCGCCCCTGCAATGTGGTGCCAACGCTGTCGCCGACAAGGGCTATGTCGATGCCCGCGGCCTCCACCAGCCGCGCGCTGTAGGCGTCGTAGGCTGTGACCATGGTGATTTTCTGGCCCGTCTCAGCCTTCTTCTGGATGTCGCGGATGGTGACGCGCTTGCCCATGTTGATGCGTCCGGAGTCTGGCCGGCCCTGCTGCCGGGGCCGTACAGCGGTGCGTTTGTTCATTGCGCCCCCTTGATCATGCTAACGATACGGGCGGGTTTGGATATGCCAGCGGAGTCCGCGAAGCGAACAAGGTATTTTGTAACGGTGTGCGAGCGGGTACATTTAATCGGCTCTTTATACCGCGGACAAGTGATTGGCAGACCGGAACGAAGACGCAATCTCCGAACTCGTTGACCAGAGCGGACGTTACGCGATGGTGGGCGATGTCGTGCAAGCTGAGCAATCGCTCGCGAAGGCGCGTGAGCTTGATCCGATTGCGTTTGAGATCGAGTTGGCCAAGCGCGCCTGGGCCAACCAGACCGGCGGCGACGAAGAGATTGCGCGGCGCCGCGACAACGTGATCAAGCGCCTGGGCGGCGTTGCGGTGGCTGCGCCGGACCGGATCGAGGTCTGGACGCAACTAGCCGAGTACCTGCGCCAGGTCGGCCAGCACGACGGCGTGCTGCATGCAACTGCCGGCGGTCTGAAGCGCGACCCCGTAAACGTCGACCTGTGGGTGCGCCGCGTGCGCGCGCAGATTGAGCTGGGGCAACTCGAAAGCGCAGCCAAGGGCCTGCGCCACGCCTGCCAGCTAGCGCCGACGCATGATGCCGTTGAGGCGCTCGTGCGAGTGCATCCCGCGTGCGCACGTTGCGAAGCCCTGTTTCCGACTTCGGGCGCGGACGTGTGCAGCAACTGTGGCGCGGACGGGCCGGGGCGCGGATCGCTGGTGCGCAGCGTGCGGCAGCGGCACCAGAGCAAGTTCGATATCTACTTCCCGCGTGTGCGTGACGTGCTGGCTGAGGCGCTGGACATGCCGGACCACATCAAGAAGCGCCTGACGCTGGACACGCTGCTCAAGCGGCACCTGAAGCGCACCAACCAGCAGTGCGCGCGGGTGTTGCGGGCGATGAGCGACGAGTTCGGGATGGCGTTCGACCATGAGCTGTTCAAGTCAGCGGTGATAGGCTACCTCGACCTGCTGATCAGCGACCTGATCCGCGCCATCAACCCGCGCGACGACAAAACCATCGATACCCACATCCGCCGCCACGCCCTCTTCGGCACCGGCGCTTAGCGCTGCAAGGCATCACGCGAAGTAGCGAGGTTGGCGCGAAGGACGCGAAGTACTACTTCAGATAAGGCAGTTCTTCGCGCGCTCCGATCCTCTCTTCGCTCCTTCGCGTCAGGCGGTGGGCTTGCGTTTCGCAATCTCTGTGCGGCGGCGCTTGGCTGTGTCTTCGGCTTCTTCGTCTGCGGCCTTGCCTATGCGGCGGGCGTCTTCGGTGCCTACGAACAGGATGCGCCCGTCGGTCAGCAGCAGCTCTACGCCGGCTGGGCGCGGGCGGACCTTGTCTATGGTCAGCGGCTCGACCTTCGCCTGCTCGCGCTTGCCGGTGCCGCGGGCGAGCTTGCGCTGCCGCTGCTCAGCCTGGTCGCGGCTGTCGATGTAGGGCGCGAACCGTTCCATGAACACGTCGAACTCGCGCATCATGGTGTCGTACTGCCGGTCGTCCATTTCGTGGCCGTGCTCGCCGATGTAGTCGCCGAAGACGTTGCTCATCTGGTTGATGGCGCGGCCGATGCGCTGATCCAGCGGGTTGTTCTTGGCGCCGGCCCAAGGCGGCTTCCCGGCGCCTTCAGCCTGCGTTTTCAGCCCGTAGGTTGTCACCACCGCGCGCTCAAAACTGTCCGTGAACCCGTCCAGCGACTGGC
>CAZNBU010000256.1:0-5564 GCA_964571035.1 uncultured Planctomycetaceae bacterium
GATTGCGGAGACCGAGCCCGTCTCCAGCGCCGCCCCGGAACGCGCCAACCCGCGCACCATGGTGGAGGGCCGGCTTTGCCTTCAAGGCGCGACGCAGTTGCGGCAGCGCCTGTTCGGTTTGTTCGCCGCGAAGCACCGCCAGCTCGCGCTGGACCTTTCCAGCGTGCGCTTCATGGATGGCAGCGCGCTCGCGGTCTTGGTCGAGTTCGCGCAGACCTGCCTGCAACGCGGCATCGCCCTGCGCCTGATTGAACCCAGCGAGCAGGTCTGGAACACCTTCAGCATGTACGGCATGACCGAGATCCTGATCGAGTTCGCCGACTTCGAAGCCGTTGAACTCGACGGCATGCTGATCGTGCTGGAAGAAGACTTCTTCGACAGCATTCGCCTGCCAGCCGTCGCCGCCGCCTGATGCACGCGCCGCGCGTCTGCGCTATACCCGCAGCATGGCGCACATCGCCGTCATCGGGGCAGGCATCAGCGGGTTAGCCGCCGCGTACCGCGCGCACAAGTCCGGTGCGCGGGTGACGCTGTTGGAAGCTTCGGCGCGGGTGGGCGGCGTCATCCACACCATGCACGAGCAGGGTTGCGTGCTGGAAGCCGGTCCCGACTGCTGGGCGAGCAACAAGCCGGCTGGCGTTGAGCTGGTGCGCGAGCTGGGCCTCGAAGGCGAGCTGATCGGCACGCGCGAGGGCGTGCGCCGCAGCTTTGTGCTGCACCACGGTGTATTGAAACGCCTGCCGGAAGGTTTCTTCCTGATCTCCCCGATGTCGCTGGGGGCGCTGATTCGCACGCCAATCCTGTCGCGGCGCGGCAAGCTGCGCATGGCGTACGAGCTGCTGGTGCCGCGCCGCTGGGGCGGCCACGACGAGTCGCTGGCAAGCTTCGTGCGCCGCCGCTTCGGCCAGGAGGCCCTTGAGCGCATCGCGCAGCCGATGATCGCCGGCATCTACACCGCCGACCCCGAGAAGCTCAGCCTCAAAGCCACCTTCCCGCAATTCATCCAGTACGAGCAGGAGCACGGCAGCGTAATCCGCGCCCTGAAAGCCCACGCGAAAGCCCACGGCGGAAGCCGTGGGCAAACCGGAACCAGCAAGCAAACCGAAATAGACACCAAACCCGCCGGCCCACGCTACGGCATGTTCGTAACGCTGAAGCAGGGCATGGGCGCGATGTCGGACGCGCTGGCGGCAGCGCTGCCGCCGGACAGCATCCGCCTGAATGCAAACGTGCTGGCAATCCACCCGGAGCCCAACGGCGTATCAATCGCACTGCCCGGCGGGCCGGAGCAGTTCGACGGCGCTGTCGTCGCGCTACCGGCGCAGGTGGCGGCTGGCCTGCTTTCGGGCACGGACGCGGCGCTGTCGAGCGCGCTGAACGAGATCGAGTACGCGGGCGCAGCCGTCGTCAACTTCATCTTCGAGCGCAAGCAGATCGGCCACGCCATGGACGGCATCGGCGCGGTGATCCCGGCAGTGGAGGGTCGCAAGCTGATCGCGTTCAGTTTCAGCAGCGTGAAGTTCGAAGGCCGCGCGCCGGACGACCTCGCGATCGTGCGCGTCTTCATGGGCGGCGCGCTCGCGCCGGAGGTCGCGCGCCTGCCGGAAAACGACCTGCGCGAGACCGCGCTGGGTGAGTTGCGCGGTTTGATCCAGGTAACCGGCGAGCCCCGCTTCGCGCACGTCGCGTCGCACCGCGACGCCATGCCGCAGTATCACGTGGGCCACCTCGACCGCGTCGCGCGCATCCGTGAACTGGCAGCAAAGCACCCCGCATTAGCCCTGTGCGGCAACACCTTCGACGGGGTAGGCATCCCCGATTGCATACGCGGCGGCATCGAAGCCGTCGCCGCCCTGCTGAACCACATCGGACCGGCATGACCCCAACCCGCCGAGCGCACGTTCTCATGTTCACAGGCGGCGGCCTGTTCGCCGGCGGCGCGGTAGCGCTAGCGGAAAGCGCAGCATGGTGGATCGCGCTGCCCCTGTTCTTGTCCGGCGTAGCCTGCGAAGCCGCCGGCCTATGGATCCACTGGCGCCACTCACGCCCACGATGAAAAGCCTGCCGCGCGCAGAGACCGCGGAGCTCGCGGAGAATTGCCACTGCTGTCTCACGCAAAGTCGCGAAGGCGCAAAGGGTTGAATCGCGGAGCGACGCATCTCGCTTCTAGCCTGCTTTTCTTTGCGTCTTAGCGCCTTGGCGTGAGCCCGCTTTTCTCTGCGTGCTCGGCGATCTCTGCGCGAGACTACTCTTTTCTTTCCGCGTAGATCGCCGTGATTGTGCCCGCCCACTTGTGTTCGAAGACTTTTTCGAAGCGGGCTTTCTGGTTTGGCTTCAGGTCGTCGTCCCATTGGCGCTTGAGCGCTACTACCCATAGTCGGCCGGGCTGGTCGGCTAGCTGGTCGAGTTCTTTCGCGCGGTGCACGTCGTGGTGCTGCGCGTTCAGGTAGTAGTTCACGCGCCCGTCCTTGTGGTCGTTGAGCATGATCAGCCGCTCATCGGGCGCTTTGTTCGCTTTGATGTACGCGGCGATGGGCTCGGCTGAGTATTCGCGGTCCAGCGCCGGGTACACCTGCGCGTGCGCGAGCACGGTGCAGATACCGATCGCCGCCAGCGCCGCCGTCAGTGCCCGTGTGTTCGGCTCGCGCCAGCGCATCATCCAGACGCCGGCGGCAACCAAAACAACTGCGATCACGCCCGCCACGGGCGTACCGGAAGGTGACAGGCCGCTGACGACCGTACCCGCGGCGCCGCTCAGCGAGTCCGGCGCTGCGAACGGCGCGAACCCCAGCGCCAGCGCGCCCGCCGCGCCGACGAACGGTAGCGCGGCTAGGAACCATTGCGGCACCCGCACCAGTGCCGTGCGCACGCGGCCATCGGAGATCAGGAACGTGCGGCTCATCCCCCACGCGATGAACAGCGCCATTAACGGCACCAGCGGCGCCAGGTACCCCATGCGCTTGCCGGACAGAAACGAGAAAAACACCACACCCGCCGCGAACGCGCCGCCCAGCGCCACGCCCGCACGCCCACCGTGGCCGCGCCGCGCACGCCATGCGCCCCACAGCGCACCCGGCAGGATCACCAGCCACGGCAGCAGCATGCGCGGAAGGTTGGCGAGGTACATCCACCACGGTTTCTGGTGCGCCCAGCTTTCGACCGCGCGGCCGACGGTCTGCCGGAACACCATGCGCTCCCAGTACCACCACCCCGCTTCCAGCGCCGCGAGATAGACCCACAGCAGAGTCAGCGCGCCGCCGATCGCCGCGGCTGCCAGCATGGCGGTGATGCTGACGCCCTTGCGCCCTCGCCAGATCACCCCGAGCGTCGCGGCCGCAACCAGGATCACCGCGATTCCCACCGGCCCCTTGGTCATGCAGGCTGCGGCCGTCGCTGCCGACGCGAGCGCCGTCCAGCGCAGGCGTTGCGGCCAGTTCTCGCTGATGGCGGCGTGCAGCAGCGCGACCACGGCGGCTGTGGTCAACCCGGTGAAAAAGGGGTCCAGCAGCACGCGCGTGCCGATGTCGTGAACAAAGAAGAAGGTAAGGAACAACCCGCCGCCGAACGCGCCGATGCGCCGGTCGCCGAACAGCAGGTTGCCGAGGTGCGTGATCAGCAGCGCCGCCCCAAGCAGCGCCAGCGCGACGGTCAGGTGCCCCGCGACCAGGTAGTCGCCCACCACGCGCTGCACCAGCACCACGCACCAAAAGAAGAATGGCGGTTTTTCCTGGTACACCTCGCCGTTGATGTGCGGCACCAGCCAGTTGCCGTACTCGCCGAGTTGCCGCGCGACTTCAAGGTAGCGCAGCTCGTCAAAGTGCCACGGCTGATGCGAAAACAGCGCCGGGATGTGCATCAGCGCCCACAGCGCTAGCAGGGCCAACAATTCCGTGGGGACGCGGCGTGGAGGTGCGGAACTCTGGCTCATCGGTGCCCTGCTGGCGGTCGGCGGCAGGGTATGCGCACCCCAAACATTTCGCCACTGCCCGCGCGGGTGGTATTCTGGATGGATGAACGAGCGCGCACCCTGGGAGCAGCCACCCCGCCCGCAACCGCCCGCGCAGGCACACGGGCCGCTGCCGCTGCCGCCGCGGTACGCGCCGCCCGCCTATCCGCCGGGGCAGTTCGCGCCGCCCGGGTACCCCCCAGCCTACGCGCCGCCACCCAAAAAGAAGACATGGCTGATCGTGCTGCTGGTGCTGGGCATCCCGGTCGCGATGATTGTGCTGGCGGCGGCTGCGATTGTGGGCTACGCCGCGCTCGCGGATGAGTCGCCCGCAACCGAGCAGGACCTGCAGGTCGTGCTCAAAGCCGCCGACATCACCCCCTACATGGTGGAGTACACGCCACAGCCGGCGACCGAAAGCGGCAACCGGATCATCTACCCGGACCGCAGCGGCGAGATCGAGTACGAGTACGACGACGGCGGCCAGCTTTACGTCTACTCGATCTATTCGTTCGATCGCTCTGACAGCGACGCCAAGGGCAGCTACAGCGCGTACCAGTTCGGCGCGGGCTTGGGCATGCGCGGCGAGGACATCACCGAGAAGGAAGCCAACCACCTGCTGAGCTGGGGCGACCAGAGCGCGTGCTACCTGCTGGTGTACGAAGGCAACCCGATCGGCCACCGCTTCATCGCACGCAAGGGCAAGAAGGTCGTGAACTTCACCTTCAGCGGAGTCTATTTTGAGGACCCCGAGGTCTTCCGAGAATTGATGACACCAGTGCTGAGCCGCGTAGCCGCGCGGCAGGATTAGTCGCACAGGCAATCTCACGCAAAGGCGCTAAGTCGCCAAGCGCGGAAACAGGGCGGAACTCGCCTTGTCGCGTTGAACTACGGGCAGAAGCAACACTTGAAGTGCGCGCGTGCGTTACGGTTAGGGCGCTTCGCGGCTTTGCGCCTTTGCGTGAGGCCGTAGTTGTCCGGCACCAGACCGCGCGAATGTCGCTGACGGCGCTACACTGGGGGCATGGCAGGCCGCAAGTTCATTGATCCCGTGCCCGGCCCGTTTGTCGCGATCGACTTTGAGACCGCTGACCACGGCGCCGATTCCGCGTGCGCCATCGGCCTGGTGCGCGTTGAGGGCGGGCGCATCACCCGGCGCGTGCGGCAACTGATCCGCCCGCCACGCGACATCATGATGTTCACGCAGATTCACGGCATCACGCTGGAAGACGTCGAAGGCAAACCGGAATTCGGCCGCGCGTGGCTGTTGCTCAAAGAGGTGATCGAGGGCGCACGCTTCCTAGCCGCCCACAATGCGGGTTTCGACCGCGCCGTGCTGGAGGCCTGCTGCATCAGCGCGAACATCGACCCGCCGGAGTTGCCGTGGGTGTGCAGCGTAAGGCAGGCGCGGCGCACGCTCGGCATTTTCCCGGCGCATCTCGCGCACGTGGCGCGCGTGCTGAACCTGCCGCTGAACCACCACGACGCGCTAAGCGACGCCGAGGCGTGCGCAAGAATCGTCATGCTGGCGAGGAGGAAGTTGAAGGAGTTGGTAGTGTGAGGGGGTGTTGGGTGTTGGGTGTTGGGTGTTGGGTGTTGGGTGTTGGGTGTTGGGTGT
>CAZNBU010000257.1:0-3087 GCA_964571035.1 uncultured Planctomycetaceae bacterium
AGGTGAGCGGTCTTCTCGCGGTGCAGTTTCATGAGGTTGCTCTTGCCCCAGTCCACCTGCACAATTTCGCGCGCATCATTCACCCAGATCGGGCGGGTCGCGGTCTTCTCTTCGAGCACAATCTTCCAGGCTTCGACTTTACCCTCGGGCAGTTCGATCATCTCTTTTCCTTCAACCTTGAACTTGGCTTTGCCGCTGTCCTTGAACTCCTGCGCGTCGTTGTATACGTGTCGCACCAGCGCGGCGTCTGCCATCAGGGGCATCGAAGCCGCCAGCAGGAAGGGCATGCTGGAGATCGCTCCTTCGCCGACTTCCACGCGCAGATCGTCTTCATCGTACTTGCCTACGAACACGTTGCCCTCGCGCGCGCCGAGGCAGCGATGATGCTCGCGTCGGGTTTCGGCGTAGGTCATCTGCGCCTTGCTGTCGAGAGTCAGTCTGCGCGACTCCTCATAGGTGCCTCCTTCGTAGGCAATGTGCAACTCCCAGTCGAAGTGGCGGCCGTTGGCGCTGGTCTGTTTGACTTGCAGGCGCGCGTAGCCTTCCGGTTTGTCGTCCGGCGTGTACATGCCGTACCAATAGTCGCCGACTTTGGCGGGTGTGTACTCGACCGGTGGAATGTTGGCGCCTTTGGCGGGTGGGATGTCTTCGCCTTCGGCTGGAGGGTCTTGCGCAATGGCGATCCCCGCAATCGCGCCGATCAGCAGCAGGCACATGAAAACGCGCATCGTTCGCTCCGTCAGATGATTGCACCGGCAACATGATGTACGGGGCGCGGTCCCGGTACAACCTGCAATTGCAATCTCGGGAAGGGCGGCATCGCGCAGAACTATCATCTCACGCCAAGACGCGAAGGCGCAAAGAACGACCGCTTGAAGCCGTTGTCCTGATCATCCTGCCCGTCCTGTTGCTTGAGCAGTTCTCCGCGCGCTCTGCGCGAGGCTATTCGTCAGGCTCGATCGTGACGGTCAGCGGGAACTTCTGTGTGCGCGCGGCGCTTTCGGTCTGGTCCTTCTTCAGCTCAGCCACTTCCTGCGGGTAGACGCCGGCGAGGCCCTGGCCGGTGTTGTGGACTTCCATCGTGATCGCGGTGGCTTTCTCGATGTCGTGGCCGAAGAAGCGCATCAGCACCCAGATCACGAACTCCATGGTGGTGGCGTCGTCGTTGTGGAACAGCACCTTCCACATCGGCGCGCGCTTGGACTTTTCGTCTACGTCCGTCGCGGGTTTCTGCTTCGGCAATGTGGTCGTATCCGGCATGCCGCCATTTTATCTACCGGCCCCGGACTTCAATCGGGGGTGCGCTCGACGGTCACCTTCAGCGGGAAGTCCTGCTTGCTGGCCTGCGCAGTGATCTTTTGGCGCAGGTGCTCGGCGGCGGCCTCCTGCGCGAAGCGGCCTACGGTTGCTCGACCGCGCTCATGCACGCGCATCATCAGGGCCCATGCCAGCGGGAACGGGTGGTCCGCGTTTTCAATCAGCGCCATCAGAACGAACCCTTGGGTCGTGACGTCGTCGTTGTGCAGCACGACTTCGAACGGGCCGGCGCCAAGACTATATGGGTGGTCTTCAAGGATGCGCGCAGCCATCGCCGCCGCCATAAGTTCATAGTACCGCGCCCCGGGCAGCGGGTTGTCGTAGTAGGCTGGTATCTCGTGAAACCCCGCGCGCAGGTAGATGCGGCGAGCATCGTGCATCGTGTCGAGAGTGTCGAGCAGGATGCGATTGTATCCGCCAACCATGGCGGCCAGCGTGACCATATTGAGGAGTTCGGTACCCACCCCACGCCCGCGATACTGGGGGGCGACGTACATGCGCTTGAGCTCAGCGACGCGTTCGCTGAAGGGGCGGAGTGCGACGCACCCGACGGCTACCCCGCCGCCGTACGTGGCGATCAGCAGCGCGCCATCGGCATAGCGGCCGGGCAGGTCGGCGACCTCGCGCTCGAAGTCCTGAAAAGCCAGTGATACCTGGATCTCGCTGGCGTACTCGCGGAACAGGCGGCGGACTTCGCGAACCCACGCGCGATCTTCATTGACGTCGATGATCTGCAACTCGCCGCTCATGGGTTCTCGCTCAGGGTGACGCGGAAGTCGTAGCTGGAATGGTCGATGGCGCGCTGGATGCGCTCGAACAATGGCTGTGCCGCGCCGCGTGTGAGGCGTGCGACTTCGTACTCGCCGTTGACCGCGATGCTGGCGACGAGGTTGCGGGCGTCCTGCTCTTCGAACCCGAGGTAGGTCTCCAGCAGGTGCATCACGAAGTCGATGGGCGTTTTGTCGTCATCGTGAAAGACGATGCCGTACTTGGGCGCCTGCGCCGTCAGCTCTTCGCCGAAGGTGCTTTCGGGAGACCACCCTTCTTCAGGCCTGTGCGTTGGTGCATCGCCGGGCATGCCGCGATTATAGCGTGCCTTTGCCGCAACGGCACGCGGGCCAGGCGTGATTGCCGGGTCGGGGCCTTGCCTATCCACCATCGACTATCAACTATCAATCCCGCATGCGTATCCTTCTGTTTCCGATGGGCAGTGCCGGCGACGTTCACCCCTTCATCGGGGTGGGTGGCGCGTTGCAGGCGCGCGGCCACGAGGTGTTCGTCATCACCAACGGGTACTTCGCCGACAGCGTGCGCGACGGGGGGCTGGAGTTCATTGAGCTTGGCAGCGCCGACGAGTTCCGGCGCATCACGGACGACCCGAACCTGTGGCATCCCAAGCGCGCCTTCCGGACGATCATTGAGAAGGGCGTCAACCTGACTTACGCGCCCGCGATGCAGATCGCGCGCGAGCTGCACAAGCCCGGCGAGACCGTGATGGCAGCGGGCACGCTCGGCATCGCGGCGCGCAACGTGCGCGACAAGCTGGACATCCCGCTGGCGACGGTGCACCTCGCGCCCGGCATCTTCCTGAGCTCGCACCGCATGCCGCGCCTTCACGGCGCGCCGGTACCGCAGTGGGCGCCGCGCTGGTTGAAGGCGTGGCAGTGGGGGATGGCTTCGCGGATCACTGACAAGGTCGTGCTGCCCGGGCTGAACGCGTTCCGGCGCGAGCAGGGACTGCCGCCCGCGCGCCACGTGATCCGCGCCTGG
>CAZNBU010000257.1:3097-5553 GCA_964571035.1 uncultured Planctomycetaceae bacterium
GGCCCGCCGCAGCCTGACTGGCCCGCGCAGACGCGCCTGACCGGTTTTCCGCTTTTCGATGAAAGGGAATCGCGGGCAATGCCACTTGATCTAGCCGACTGGCTGACGGACGGCGAGCCGCCGGTGGTGTTCACGCCCGGCAGCGCGATGGCGCACGGCGGCCGGTTCTTCCACGAAGCGGTGAAGGCGATGCAGATGCTGGGGCGTCGCGCATTGCTGCTGACGCAGTATCCCGAGACTGTGCCGAAGGACCTGCCGGCAACTGTGCGGCACGCGGCGTGGGCGCCGATGTCGGAAGTACTGAAGCACGCGGCGGCGCTGGTGTATCACGGCGGCGTCGGCACGTGCGCGCAGTCGCTGATGGCGGGCGTGGCGCACCTGGTGATGCACATGGCGCACGACCAGTTGGACAACCTTTCGCGGATTCATGACCTCGGCGTTGGTGACGGCGCTGCGCCGGGCAAGTTCAAAGCGCGCTGGATTGCCGAGCAGGTAGACTGGTTGACCGGCGACACGGGGATCCGCGCGAAGTGCGCAGAGGTCGCGACGCGCTTTGAGCCGGAGCGCTGGATGCAGCAGACCTGCGAGCTTGTGGAGGCCTTAAATGAGTGAGGCGCGACTTGCCGTCGCGCCTCGTGGATAGCCCTGGGGCGAACCGGACTATCCCTCTGCGGGAATCATGACGCTGTCAATTACGTGGATGACGCCGTTGCTGCACTTGATGTCGGTCTTCACGACCTTGGCGCCGCCCACCATCACGCCGTTGCTGGTGTCGATCGGCAGCTTCTGGCCGTTGACGGTGTCGGCTTCGCTAACCCCGCCGACGTCCTTGGCCATCACCTTGCCGGGCACCACGTGGTAGGTGAGGATCGCGGTGAGCTTCTCGCGATTCTCCGGCTTGAGCAGGTTCTCGACGGTGCCCTCGGGCAGCTTGGCAAAGGCGTCGTCAGTGGGCGCGAAGACTGTGAACGGGCCCTCGCCCTTCAGCGTCTCGACCAGGCTCGCGGCTTTCACAGCCGCTACCAGCGTCTCGAAGCTGCCGGCAGAGACGGCCGTGTCCACGATGTCGGCGGGCGCGCTCTCGCCGCCGCCACTGCTGTGGTTGGAGTTGGATGCGCACCCGACAAGCATCAGCGCGGAAAGGATGACAGGTACAAAACCGGTGAAGATCTTCATTTGTTGGCTCCCGTAAGTTGCGTACTGAGAAAATTACTTTTCCTTTAATGCAACATCGAAACGGCAGCGTCCACGCCCGCATTTCCGATTTCGCGGGAAATCGTGCATTCTTGAGCGTGGTGCAAACGCCGCCGGCGCGCTTGTCGTGGGGCGAAACGAAAGCGCCCGCCGTCTTCCGGCGGGCGCGTATCGGGCGAGTGCGACGCTACTCGGAGAACACTTCCCAGAAGAAGTTCTTCATCGCTTCCCATGAACGCTGGTCAGCGAGTTCGTTGTAAGCCGCGCCGCGCGAGTTGTCGTTGCCAGCGGCGGGATTGGTGAAGCTGTGGACCGCGTTGCCGTAGGCAACAAGCTGCCAGTCGCACCCGGCGCCCTGCATCTCTTTCCAGAGCGGCACGACCTGCTTGTCCAGCGGCACGTTGGGGTCATCGGCGCCATGCAGCACGAGCACGCTGCCCTTGATGTCGCCCTGCTTGGCGGGCATGTCGGTGCCGAGGCTGCCGTGGAAGCTGATGGCGCCGACGATCTCAGCGCCGCTGCGGGCGTGCTCAAGCGCGCACTTGCCGCCGAAGCAGTACCCCATGATGGCGACGTTGTTGCTGTCTACCATCTTGTGCTGCAAGGCCGCATCGTGGCCAGCCTTGATGCGCGTGCGCAGGCCCGCCGTGTTGCTGTACCAGGTACCGGCGGCTTTGCTGGCTTCTTCGCGGTTGGCGGGTCGCACGCCCTTGCCGTAGATGTCGAGGCTGAACCCGATGTAGCCCATGCTGGCCAGTTCGCGCGCGCGTTGCTCGTCGAAGGCGCCGCGGCCCATCCAGTCGTGGACGATCAGCACGCACGGGCGCTCACCCTGCAGGTTCTCGTCCCAGGCCATGAACCCTTCGCACTCGGTGTCGCCGTCTTTGTAGGCGACCGTGCGTGTAAGGATGTTGGGGAAGTACTCCTTGACCTGGCCGGGTTTGGGCTCGCCGGTGTCCTGCGCGCTTGTTGTTGTCTGGATCAGCAGCGCGGTCGTAGCGGCGCCTGTCACGACGAGCGCGGCGGCAATCAGCATGAGCATGCGGTTCATGATCTCTCCTTTGGATGTGGTATGCGGATACTAAGCAAGAACATGGCGGGTGCGAACACGATTCCCGTGAATCGTTTCGTGTGCGATGATGCGGGCATGAGCCTGATCGAGACGAAGCGGTTGCGCCTTGTACCGTTCACGCTGCCGATGCTGCGTGCTGTGGAGGAGGGGCGGGCGCACGAATTGGCGCGGATGATCGGCGCGTCGGTGC
>CAZNBU010000258.1:0-5551 GCA_964571035.1 uncultured Planctomycetaceae bacterium
GTGAAGTCCTCGACGGACTTGAGCGCCCGCTGCGACCCGAAGAGACGCTGCACGTTTACGCCGCGAAGACTGGGCGTATCGATGCGATGGCGAAACTCCTGCGGGCGGATGTCCCCCACCAGGTGCGTCGCGGCGTTGGTGTGCCCGTTGACGTGACAGTCAAAACAGGTGACGCCTTGTGAAGGCTTCACCGAGCGGCGGTCAGCCGTCGCGTTGAACTGCTGCTGCGGGAAGGGCGTGACCAGCAGGCGCAGCCCTTCAAGCTGCTTAGGGTTGAGGATGCCGTTGAACAGCTCGTAGTAGTTCTCCAGCGTCACCAGCTTGCCCTGGCTTACGTCGCCGAGATCAGGCCGCGTGGTCAGGTAGATGGGCGGCGGAAACTCCGGCAGCAGGTGCGGGTGCATGTCGTGGTCGAGGTCGAAGCGCGCGAGGTCGCGGTTGCTTTGCGTCTGCGTCAGGTGGATCATCTCCTGCGGAAACAGCATGCCGCCCTCTGCCTGGTTGGGGTGCGGCAGCGGCAGAAACCCCTTCGGGAACAGACCCTTCTCGCGAATCTCCGCAGCCGGCATCGCAGCCAGCGACTGCCAGGTCTGCCCCGCCGGCAGCTTGACGCGCACACCCGCCTGCACTGCCTTGCCGCGGCTCATCGTCACGCCATCCGCGGGGCGGTCTGACAGGTCATAGCGCAATTTCATCAGTTCTTCGTGCTTCTTCTGAATCTCCGGCTTGGCGGCGAGCATGCGCTTCATGACTTCGTCAAAGCTCTCGTCGCCGTCCTGCACGGGCGCGTAGCTGGTCTTGCCACGCGCGCCGTCCTGCCCGGCGACGCTCGCGAACGCAATGCTCAGGACAACGCACGCCGCGCTTGCTGCCGCGGCTGTAATCCACCAGCGCTTCGACATGGCTTTCCTCCCTGTTGGAGACACAAGACAACGGGTCGCCCGGAGCTTACTCATACTGTGTATGGAAAGCAAATTCAGTCCGGGTATGGACTGTTCGAAGCTGAATCAAATGGGTCGGGCTCAGCCGCGATCCTTGTTGACCGTGGCGCGGTACTGAAACAGGTCGGGGCGGCGATCGCGGCGGGGTCTTACGCTGCCGCTGTTGATCGCCTCCTGCAGCGACTCGAAGTCGAGGTCGGTAGTCACCACGGTTTCGATGTTGGGGCTCGCTTCCACCAGCACGCCGTCGCGCGCGAATGCGAAGTCGCTTGGGCTTAGCACGCACGACTGTGCGTACTGGATGTCCATGTTTTCCACATCAGGAAGGTTGCCCACGGTGCCCGACATTACGACGTACACCTGGTTTTCGACGGCGCGCGCCTGGCAGCAGTAGCGCACGCGCAGGTAAGCTTGCCGGTCGTCGGTGCAGAACGGCACGAAGATGACGTCGGCACCCTGATCACAGAGATAGCGCGCGGCTTCCGGGAACTCGCTGTCGTAGCACACCAGGATGCCTACCCGCGCCTTGGGCGTGTCGAACACCTGTAGGGTATTGCCGCCTTCGATGCCCCAGCTGCGGCGCTCGTTCGGCGTGATGTGAATCTTCGGCTGTCGATGGACTGTGCCGTCAGGCAGGTACAGCGACGCCACGTTCCAGATCTGCTTGCCGTGTTTGATCGGGTGCGTGCCGCCAATGATCCCGATCTGGAACTCCGCCGCCAGGTCCTTGAACAGCTTGTCGACGTGCGACGTCAGCGTCGTAAGCCGGCGGATCGCTTCCAGCGGCGTCTTTTCTTTCAGGTAGGACATCAGCTGTGCGGTCAGCAGCTCCGGGAACAGCACGAAGTCGCTGTCGTAGGCCTTGGCGACATCGACGAAGTAGCGGATGTGCTGCTTGAACCCGTCGAAGTTTTTGATCTTGCGCATCTGGTACTGCACCGAGCTTACGCGGATCGCGCGCGGCTTGCGCAGGCGCGGTTTGTATTTCGGGTTGATCCACTCCAGCAGGCTGGCGAAGTTCTTGCTCAGCGAGTCCTTCAGATAGTTCGGCATCACCTTCTTGAGTGTGAACCCCTGCTTCAACTGGAAGCTCAGTACGGGGTCGCCCAACTCGCCTTCGACCACTTTGCTGGCGTACTCGTCAGCCGACATCTGGTCGGCGACTTCGTGGTAATCGTGCAGCCGGCCGCCCAGCAGGATGCGCCGCAGGTTCAGGTGCTGGCACAGATTGCGTCGGAACTCGTACAGCAGCTTCGCGTAGCCTTTGCCGCGCGCATCGGGGTGTACGTTGACGTCGGCACCGTACAGCGTGTCGCCGTAGGGATCGTGGTTGTAGAACATCCCGCCGTCGGTGATGCCGACCCACGTGTGGTCGCGATACGGGTCGCGGCCAAGGCTGACAATCAGGCTGCTGCATGATGCGAGAATCCGGCCGTTGGCGACAACGACACCCTGGCCCTCCGGGAAGATGCGCAGGTGGGATTCGAGATTACGGCGGCTCCAGACAATGTCGTCCTGCGCGAGCGTCGGGTATGCCTCGCGATTGAGCTTCACCAGTTCGTCGATATCCGCAAGCGTTGCAGCCCTGACAATCGCCTTGCCGTCGCGTGGCTTGCCCTTCTTGTCCGCCTTGCCCACCGCCTTGCCTTGGGTCGCACCAGCCACAGTGTCTCCTTCGTGCAGATTCACGGTTGCTCCATTCTAGTATGCAAGGGATCAGAGTCGGAACGCCATAGCGCAAGGCATTATTTCGCCAATCGGTACGATTCGAACACAATGCCTGAAAACCCCGTATTTTCAGGGATTCTCTGGCCGATGCGATGGTCGCGGGCGATACTGGTTGATCGACGACTCACACAAGGACAACTCGTGAAGGTTCGTTCCAGATTCGTCGCCGTGCTGGCGATCGCGATGTTCCTGCTGCTGAGTTCGGCGGCAGTCTGGTTCCTGCAAACGCAGGAAGGCACACAACCGACGCCGGGCACGGGTGGGCTGACGTCAATTGCGCCTTCCAAAGAACCTACGAAGAAGAACCTGTCTCGCGCACTCACGGAAGGCACCGCCAATCCAACACCCACCGACACTGACGAGGCTTCCGATGTTGCCCCGCCCACATCAACACCGTCGCCGGAATCAACTCGTCCGGACGTGACTCCCCCACCCGAAACTCAACCCAAGAAGGACTCTGACGACTTTGTCATCGACTTCGTGCAGAAGGACATTCACACCGTCATGCACTACTTCGCACTGCGGTCGGGATTGGACCTGATCGTTGAGGGTGCCACCTACCCGTCGCTGACGGTGATCCAGCGCGTTCCGAAAGAGGATGACCCTCAAAAGCAGCGCGAGGAATTCCTGAAAGTGCTCCGGCGCATCTGCGAGGCAAACCGGCTCGAGATGGTTGAGGACGGCACGTCAGTCATCATCAAGAAAAAAACGGGGCCGGAGCCCGAGCCGACTGTAGCCGCGGGAACTCTTGACGGTCGCTGGAACGTCAACTTTGAGAACGCGTCCGCATGGGCCGCTGCGGGCCAGTGCGCGAAGCTCATGAAGGTCGGGCTTTCGCTTCCGTTGCAGCGCGAACAGGACGCCAACCAGAAGTTCTCGATCTACATGCGCGAAGCCACGCCTTCCGCCATCATGCAGCGCATCGCGGCTGAAGCCGGCATGGAAGTGATCGAAACGACAGAAAACGGCGCGGCGCACTTCGAGTTCCGCAGGCGCTAGCACCGCTCTATTTCAATCTTCCCCGGCGAAAACTAACGTGGAACGCCTGTCTTTAGAGCCGGGGATACCATGAAGTACCTGATCGTTGCCGCGTTGCTGGCCTGTGCGCCACTTGCGGGTGAAGAACTTAAGGTCGGCGACGACGTCGCCGATTTCACGCCCAACAACTGGGTCAACCCGCCCACCTGGAGCAGCTTTGAAGAGCTGCGGGGCGACGTGATCCTGTTCTTTGCCTGGGGCATCAACTCGGATGCCGCAGTCAAGGCGATCTCGGGCGTCAACAGCGTCGCCAAGAAGCCCGGCGTGCATGTGGTCTCGCTGTACCGCCACCTGCACAAGTTTGAAGACCTTGAAGCCGCCGTCACCAAGCACAAGATCACCTGGCCCATCGCGCTGGACAGCTTCTACCCAGCCGGGTACGCCGCGCCCGACGTGCCGAAGTTCTGGGTGGTGGGCGTGGACGGCAAGGTGAGATTCATCGGCGACTCCGGGTACGAAAAGACGCTCAACGAAGAGCTGGCGAAGGTGAAGTATCCCGGCCTCGGCAAAGACAAGGTGCACAAAAGCGTCGAGGCCGCCGCCAAGCTGTTCGGGCAGGGCAAGTACGCGCAGGCACACGCGGCTGCGAACAAGGTGTTTGACAACGCGGATGACAAGGCAGTGGAGGAAGACGCTGACTACGTGGTCAAGCGCGTCGAAGCCAAAGCCCAGGCGCTGGTTCGCCACGCTGAAGACGCGGAAGCAGCGAAAGAATACGCCATTGCCCTCCGCTGCTGGGAGGAACTGGGCAAGTACAAGGGTGTCGACGACGCTTCGGAGGCGGCTGCGCGCCTGAAGAAGCTCAAGGACAGCGACGAGGTGAAGAAAGAAATCACCGCGCGCCGCGACCTCATCGCGCTGCAATACGACCTGGCAATCGACTGGAGCAAGACCGACCAGGAAGACAAAAGCAAGGTAAAGAAGTTCCGCGAGGACAGCCGTGACGCGTACCAGAAGTTCGCGGAGAAGCACAAAGGCACCAGCGCAGCCGCGATTGCCGAAGAGCGGGTGTCCGCGCTGGAAGAATTGATCAAGGAAGGCTAGACGCCGCGTGCGGTTTGCAACATCGACGGAGAGACGAATGACCCGAAGCTTGCTGATTCTCGCCCTGCTGTGCGCGCCGCTGGCGGCACAGAGCACTGACATCGGCGCCACCGCGCCGGAGCTGGCCACCCGCTATTGGGTGAACCCGCCCGTCTGGAGCGCGCTGGAAGATCTGCGCGGCGACGTGGTGCTGATCAAGGCCTGGGGCATCAACGACAAGGACAGCATGCGCCAGTTGCCGGCCATGAACCGCTTTGCCGAACAACCAGGTCTGCATGTGGTGTCGCTGTACGCGCAGCCGCACAAGCTGGAGCAGATTGAAGCCGTGGCCAAAGAGCACGCGATCACTTACCCGATCGCGCTGGACGGCATGATCGAGGCGGGATACCTCACGCCCGACATGAGCATCCCCAAGGTCTGGATCGTCGGCACCGACGGCAAGATCAAGTTCGCCGGGTTTCAGGGCTTCTCGGAAGTGCTGGAAGCCGAGTTGGCCAAAGTGAAGTACCCGGGCCTCGGCAAAGCGTCGTTTGGCAAACGCCTTGAACCGGCTGCGAAGCTGTTTGTCGAAGGCAAGTATGCCGAGGCGTACAAAGCCGCCGAGAATGTCTACGACGAAACCGACGACCGCACCGAGGAAGACGAGGCGGACTGGATCATGAAGCGCATCGACGGGCGGATTAACTCTTTGACGGTGCGAGCCGAAACCGCCGAAGTGCTCAAGGACTTTGAGCTTGCCGCCCGATGCTGGAACGAGCTGACCCGATACAAGGGGTTGGACGACGTCGCGGAAGCGCCGG
>CAZNBU010000259.1:0-5538 GCA_964571035.1 uncultured Planctomycetaceae bacterium
CTTCGACGGAATCAACCTGCTGTTGCTCAGCCATGCCAGTTCCGGGACGGCGATCTCGGTCAGTGGGACGATCGATTCGCGCGGCACGCCTACCAACCCGGACGCGGGCGACGTTCTGATAATCGCCGAGTGGGGGGACATCATGGTCCGCGGGACCGTCATGGCCCGCGGCCAGACCGGCACCATCGCCGGTGGAGATGGCGGCGACCTTTCGATCCTCGCCAGTCAGGGCGACGTCGTGCTGGCGGCGGGCATGTGGCAGACCAACGGCGGCGCAGCCACGGCCGGCGGGTTCTCCAGCGAAGGCGGCCGGGTGGAAGTGCTGTCCGCGTTTGACATGACCTTCGCGTGGGGGATTCGCGCCAACGGTGGCGGCGGCTCCGGCGCCCAATGGGGCGGCGACGTCCGTGTCCGCTGCTGGCAGGTGCTCACGCTCAACCTGCCGTTCGAGCTCAACGGCGGCAGCAGCACGTCCGCGACCGGCGGCGGTGGCGGCCAGTGTGAGATGGAAGGCTGGGTGATCATCGGCGTTGCGGCAGGTACTGCTGACGGTGGCGACGGTGTTGACGGCGGTGGCCAGGGCGGGTGGGTCTACATGTACGGCGCCAGCATCACGGGCGTCGCGCTTGACGCCACGGCGAACGCCGGCAGCGCGCAATCCGGCAGCGGCGGCAGCGGCGGCTCCATCGAAATCAACACCGAGGGCCAGCTTTGCGTGAACGTGCTGCTCGACGGCGAAGCCCGCGGCGGCGATGGCGCGACCGGCGGCGATGGCGGATACGTCGCCATCAACGGCGACGCGACCCAAAGCAACAGCAACGTTGTGGCCAACGTCAGCGGCGGCAGCGGCACCACCGGCAGCGGCGGTTCAGGCGGCTCCACGGGCGTCGGCGTATACACCAACCTTGGGGCGGAGCTTCAGGAAGTAAACCTCACGGTGCTCGCCAATGGCGGCAACGGGTTTGAAGGCGGGGACGGCGGGTTCATCTTCATTGATCCGGCGGCAGGCACAAACAACAACGTCACGGCACAGATCACGGCGACCGGCGGCGCCGCGGTGATGGGCGGCCCGCCCATCGGCGACGGCGGCCGGGGCGGGTTCCTGAGCGCATCCAATTCCGAGGGTGGCGGCGACTGGTCGATGGTGTTGACGCTGAGCGGCAGCATGATCGGCGGCATGTCAGACGGTGGCAGCGGCGGCCAGGGCGGCGGCGTCGAGTTCGTAGCCGACGGCAACGGCGGCTGGTACGAGGTCAACACGCTCGGCACGTTCATCATGCGCGGCGGCAACGCGCTGGCCACCGGCCAGGGCGGCGTCGGCGGCACGATGTTCGTCTCGACCGACACCGGCAAGGTGTTTGAGTCCGACAACTTCAGTTTTGACATGCGCGGCGGCGACTCAGCCCAGGGCAACGGCGGGCCGGGCGCGGGCAGCGGGCGTCTCGGTACAGCGGGCCTGCGCATGTTCGTAAATGGCAGCATCGACATTCGCGGCGGAACGATCGATATGTCGGGCGGCCAGGGCTCCACGACTTCGGGCACCGGCACCGGCGGTGTCGGCGGCGAAGCGCAGTTTTACACCATTTTCGGCGACATCTCGTTTGCCGGCACATTGCTGATCAACGGCGGTGATGGGGCGGGCGGCGGCGGCGGCGCGGTGCAGGGTGAAGCTGTCGAGTTCAATGCTGACGCCGACGCGGACGGCATTGCCGGCAACATCTTCATGAGCGGCGTCGTTCGCTGCAACGGCGGCGACGGCACAGGCGCCAATGCTTCCGGTGGCAACTCTGGCTACGTCTGGTTTCTGAACATGGATCAACCGACGGTTTCCGGCGGTAACATCATCATCTCCGGTACCGTGGAATCCAACGGCGGCTCGGGCTCCGGGCTTGGCTCCGGCGGGAACAGCAGCGGCATTGAGGTCTCGTCGGCTGGCTCGCTGATCGAGATCAGCGGCACGCTGCGGCAGATCGCGGGCACCGGCGATTTTGGCGGCTCCGTCAGCGGCGGGCCGTACGTGGCTTCGGTCGCGACCACCACGATCATCATCAGCGGCACGATTGAAGCCGCCGCGGGCAACGGCACGACGCTCGGCGGCGATGCTGCGACCATCCAGATCGGCTCGCCGTCCTGGGGTGCGCCTGCCGCTTCGATCGAGATTGCGGCGAGCGCGGTGATTCGTAACCGCTCTGCCACCGGCGGCGTGCGGGGCAACGGCGCGAACGGGTTCATTGAGATCGACGCGCAGGGCGCCTCAAGCGCCAACGTTACCGTGGGCGGCGGCGCGGTCATCGAGGTGCTGGATTCGGGCGGCAACCCGCTGCCAGCCAACGTCACGATCGACTGATTCAGCGATTGGCAAACAGGGGCGCGGGAAACCGCGCCCCTGTTTCATTTGGCGTCGCGGTGCGCGTACAGGCGCCGGATCGTGGCGATCTGCCCGGAATGCCACGCGATGTGGCGCACCACGCTGTGGACAAACTCGACGGTGGACTGGTTCTGCGTGCACGGGCGATCCAGGTCGTCGTCACTGAAGGTCGCGATTGCTTCTCGCAGCCCGGCATTGGCGTCTTCGAGCGCCGGCAGAACCTGCTTGAGTGGCAGTTCACCCGGCAAGGCGACTTGCGGGCTTTTGACGTTGGGGCGGTTGCGCAGCACCGCGGTGTAGTACCGATGATAGTACTCAAGGTGATTCAGGAACCACAGGATCGTCCCCGGCCGCCCAAACCCCTCGTCATGCGGCTCGCGCGAGTAGGCAGGGTGCTGCCAGACAGATTCCTCTTCGGTGACACCCTTGATCGCCTCCGCGAGCGACTCAAACGGGTGCGACAGCGCGTGGTCAAACGAAAGCAGCAGGGTCTGAATTCCGCTCATGGATCAACCTCCCATCCAACGACCACCCAACGCTAGACCTATCCAAGAACTCTGAATTCCGCTCATGGATCAACCTCCCATCCAACCGACGCAGTGTAATCGACCCAACACCCAACACCCAACACCCAACACCCAACACCCAAAACCACCCAAACACACCCCTACTGGTGATGCAAACCTCGTGATCTATCCTGCCTCGCGAATCAAGGTGACCACTCATGCCCACCCAGCTTCAATTCGCGCGCGAAGGCAAGATCACCGACGAGATGGCCTACGTCGCTGAGCAGGAAGAGCTAGCACCCGAAGAGGTGCGCGAGTTGATTGCGATGGGCCACCTGGTGATCCCCAAGAACATCAACCACGACTTCGCGCCGCGCGCCATCGGCCGCAAGACCAAGACCAAGGTCAACGCAAACATCGGCATCAGCTCTGATCACGGCTCGTTGGACGAAGAGTTGAACAAGCTGAAAGTCGCCATCGACTTCGGCAGCGACAGCGTGATGGACCTTTCCTCGGGCTACCAGGACCTCGACCACATCCGCGAAAGCGTGATCCGCAACAGCAGCGTGATGGTCGGGACCGTACCGATCTACGGCGCGATGTCGGACAACATCATGCAGGGCAAGGGGTTTAAGGATTTCACCGCGCGCCGCCTGCTCGACGAAATCGAGAAGCAGGGCCAGCAGGGCGTTGACTACATCACCGTGCACTGCGGGATCACGCGGCAGACCCTGAAGTACGTAGACGGGCGCCAGCGCATCGTCGGCATCGTCAGCAAGGGCGGCAGTGTGCACGCGGCTTGGATGCGCGCAACCGGCGCCGAAAACCCGCTGTACGAGTTCTATGACGAGCTGTGCGAAATCGCCGCGCGCTACGACATGACCTTCAGCCTCGGGGACAGTTTAAGACCCGGCGGCACGGGCGATGCAACAGATGCGGCACAGATACAAGAACTCTTGATCCTCGGCGAGTTGACCAAGCGCGCATGGGCCAAGGGCGTGCAGGTAATGATCGAGGGGCCCGGTCACGTGCCGCTCGACCAGATCGCAGCCAACGTCAAGCTGCAAAAGAGCATCTGCCACGGGGCGCCGTTCTACGTGCTGGGCCCGCTGACCATCGACACCGGCGCGGGCTACGACCACATCACCGGCGCGATCGGCGGCGCGGTGTGCAGCGCAGCCGGCGCGGACAGGCTGTGCTACGTGACGCCCGGCGAGCAGTTGAGGTTGCCCAACGCGGATGATGTCAGGCAGGGTGTCATCGCAACCCGTATCGCCGCGCAGTCAGGTGACCTGGCTAAGGGTGTGCCCTACGCCAAGCGCATCAACGACCGCATGTCAGAGGCGCGCAAGAAGCTTGACTGGGAAACCATGTTCGCCTGCGCCATTGATCCCGTGGAAGCACGCAAGTTCCGCGCGACAAGCGAAGACTACGACAGCGACGTCTGCACCATGTGCGGCGACCTGTGCGCCGTGCGCATGGACAATTTTACAGACCTCGGCGAGCGCGCGCCCAGCGACCTGAAGGACATGCCCATGAGTGACGACCGCCGCAAGCGCCGCGTCACCATGGCGGAGAAGGCCAAAGCCGAAGGCACCTTCGACGACTACGGCAACTGGATCCCGCCGCAGCACGTGCAGGAGAAAATGAAGGCCCGAGGCCAGCAAGCCAAGCTCGAAGCCAAGGTCCCGTACGAGCGCAACGACAGCAACTCCTACAAAGCCCGCAAAGGCGCCGGAGCCGAGCCGGAGAAGATTCTCCGCGACAAAGAGTAGTCACCACAACCCTCTCGCGTCCCCGCTCGTTTAATCAGACAGTATGTGGATGAAGACGCGATCCAGGGCTGGTCTTGCCCGGCTTATGCGGCGGTTGGCGGTTCTGCCGGTGCCGACGCGGCTTGGGCTTTACTTTCTGGGCGCTTCGCTGCTGCTGTTCTTTGCCGGCAGCTACTACGAAGACAACACGTTTCTCCTGCTCTCGTGCGTGCCGTTTGCGCTGCTGCTGATCAACGCGCTGGCGGTTTGGATCAACGTTCGCCGGGTAGGGTTCAAGCGCCAACTGGCTGCGCAGACCCACGCCGGCGAGAACGTCGATGTGGTGATGCTGGTGCACAACCAGGGGCGCCTGCCGCGCTTTGCGCTTGAGCTGGACGACACCCGCCTGCCCGACCTGTACCGCGACGAATCCGCCAACGTCGTCATGGCCGTCAGCCCCGGGTTCGTCCACCGCAGCAGCTACGCAGCCGCGTTCGGGCGGCGCGGCCGGCATCGTTTGCGGCCGTGCACGGTCTCCAGCTCGTTCCCGTTCGGGTTGATGCGCATGTCGCGGCAACTGTCGTTCCGCAGCGACATCCTTGTGTACCCTCGCCCGGCGCGCCTCTCGGAGCAGTTTGAAGGCCGCCTGCTGCAATCAGCGCGTTTTTTTGGTGAATCGTCGGCGGCTTCGCGCGGGCAGGAAGAGGTGTTCGGCGTCCGCGAGTACCTGCCGGGCCAGAATGTCGCCCGCATTCACTGGCGCACCACCGCCCGCGCCGCCAAGCCGATGGTGCTTGAGCTCGAAGGCCGGCAGGACGCCAGCTTTGTGCTGATCCTCGACACCGCCGCGGTGGGGGACCCGGGTACGTTGCGCCAGCGCCTGGAAGCCGCGATCGGGTTGTTCGCCGGG